>NZ_JAUBQD010000063.1:0-38761 GCF_036701085.1 Microcoleus sp. Pol7_A1 | reverse complement strand
CTAAATTTAACTCCCGCACAGCATCCCAGAATTTAGAGCGGTAGTAATAGCCATCAGCCACCAAATAACGTACAGAAGTAGGGAAGAAATAACGAGTATTCTTTAGATGTTGTGCTCCCGTCATCAACTCTTGTGATGTCAGGCTTTGAACTTTGAGAGTCAGGTTTTTTGCGAGTTTTTCTTGACCAGCAATTCTGCGGTTTTTGGGGCAGCTTTTTCGCAGGCTTTATTTGAGGGCGTGATGGAGTTTGTTGTACACTTAAGCTATAAGATAAACGAGTCTCAATTTCGACAATAGAAATCACAGAAATTTCCAATCCCTCTTCCGATTTTCCCGCTACACCATTATAAAAATAAGCTTTACCGTCAGTTTTTTTGCCACTTTTTCTTAAGAAAGAACAATCAATAACAGCAATGACAGTGTGTTCAGGATTTAAAGTTTTTTCGAGGAAATATTGATTGAATTGTGGAAAGTTAAAGCTTTTGAGAAAGTGACGACGGTAGGTTTTTTCGCTCAAACAACTATAACGACTGAGATTGGTGAAGTTGATTTTGCCATAGCTCAGTAAAATAGTTGAGAATAAAGTGATTAAAAACTTCTTTTGGGGTTGACTAATCCCTGGCATTTGTTGTAAGATAGATTCAATAATGTTCATAAGGCAATCTGTTGAGCTTGTGTGTTTTTATAGCTTAACCGAAAAGAGTGCCTTTTTTTCTGTTTATTTTGGGTTCAGATTGCACTCACTGTTTTCACTTCTCTGCGGTATTGCGTAAGCGTTGCTTGCCGAAGGCATCGCATCTCTCTTTAAAAACTGTCCGAAGTATTGATATTTGCCTTCTATGGAGAAAGCAGACATTTTTGTGATGGGCAGCGATGACCCTTTTTCTACTTCGGTGATGAGTCGTCGCCAACTTTACCGTGTTAGTGGCTTAACAGAGGAGGGAATCTACATTTATTCGCCGGAAGATATCGTCCTACAAAAACTCAGTTGGTACAAACTAACTCCCGACGGTTCTCAAAAACAGTGGATGGATGTGTTGGGAGTTTTGAAAGTGCAACTGGGAAGCCTCGATCTTGCTTATATGAACCAGTGGACTCTTACACTCCAACTAACAGATTTGCTCTCTAGAGCGTTGCTTCAATCAGGATATTAAGGTGCGATTCGTTTAACCCAAATGAATAGAGATATTCAGGGACGGTTAGTCTAACCAATCGGTTAAAACAACTAAATACACATCTAGGTGCGGGTCATCCCAAGTCCTAGTCCGCAAGTGCAGCGGTAAAAGCATATCCCCTATCTTACTAGGTAGCAACTAGCAGGTAAAGCGGGGATAAAAAGCAGACTACTGGTAGCCGAAACTGGTAACTGTTGAGCAAGAGTTCATGTGTAGCGAAAGCAAAGATGTGCCTCAACCATCGTTAACTGAGATGGTCTAACGGCTGAATCAAGTATAAGCCCGTTGAAAAACACGGTAAAGACTGATTAAGACCAAGCCAAAAGGCAAGGATAGGGCATAGGCGATTTTTAATTCGACCTATAAGCACTGCCTGTAAACCCGGTGGATAGCATCACACTAAAAACTCAATGAATGTGTATTTGGAACGAAGTAACTCTCATATATTTCTGGAAACAGGTCGATTACCCAGTAAGTAGCTAACGAATAATATATGAGAGAGGGATTGTGTCAAAAGCGAACGCTCTGTTGTAATGACAGAGATATGCAGACAGACGCATGGTAACTTCAAGGATAGGAACTTTAGTAGCAATGAATAAGTCTAAGACGCGGGAAAACCCGACGGTGGAATGGAATCAAATCAATTGGCGAAAAGCTGAAAGATTGACATTCAAGTTGCAAAAACGTATCTATCGAGCAAGTGAGCGTGGCGATGTAAAAGCAGTTCGGAAGCTTCAGAAGACCTTGATTAATTCATGGTCTAATAAGGTATTAGCGGTACGACGGGTCACGCAAGACAATACTGGCAAACGTACAGCAGGTGTAGATGGTATTAAATTACTATCTCCGAAGCAACGAGTCAAGCTAGTAAGTCAACTCAAAGCAACTGACAAGTCACAACCGACACGTCGGGTAATGATACCAAAACCAGGAACCAATGAGTCAAGACCATTGGGCATACCCACTATGTACGACCGCGCCTTACAAGCAGTTGTAAAAGCAGCTCTTGAACCAGAATGGGAAGCTCTCTTTGAGCCAAACTCCTATGGTTTTAGACCAGGTAGGTCTTGTCAAGATGCAATAGGAGCTATCTTTGACAGTATCAGATCCAAAGCGAAATATGTGCTAGACGCTGATATTGCCAAATGCTTTGACCGCATTAATCACAAAGCATTACTTGACAAAATCAATACCTATCCGCGACTCCGAAAGCAAATTAAGTCGTGGCTTAAAAGTGGGGTATTAGACCAAGGTGAAATTTTTCCGACCATTGAAGGTACGCCACAAGGAGGGGTCATTTCCCCGCTATTGGCTAATATAGCTCTTCATGGAATGGAAGAACGGGTTAAACAATTCGTAGGAAATAACATTAACCAACGAAGAGAAATCAGTTTAATCCGATATGCCGATGATTTTGTGATTATTCACAAAGACATTGAAGTAATAATAGCCTGTCAAAAGGTAATTGCGGACTGGTTGAGTGACTTAGACTTAGAATTAAAGCCAAGTAAGACAAAATTAACCCACACCCTCAGCGAATACAATGGAAATGTTGGGTTTGAGTTTTTAGGATTCCATGTACAACAGCATAAGGTGGGTAACTACCGAAGCGCCAAAAATACACATGGAATACCACTCGGTTTTAAAACATTAATCACTCCGTCCCAACCCAAAATCAAAGCTCATCTTGTGAAAATAGAAGAAGTAATAGACACCTATAACACCGCCCCTCAAGCTGCTTTAATTAGTCGGCTGAATCCAATAATTAAGGGATGGTCAAACTATTACTCTACAGTAGTAAGTAAGGAAACCTTTAATAAAGTCGATACCCTTACCTACGACAAATTAAGAGCATGGGCTAGAAGACGGGGAAAAGGTAGCATCAATAAAGACAAATACTGGCGAACAGTAGACGACAAAAATTGGTGTTTCAGCACAGAAGAAGGTCTAGAATTAGCCCAACACCAAACAACGCCAATAATAAGGCACGTCAAGGTAAAGGGCAATTCAACACCTTACAACGGTGACTGGATTTATTGGAGCAAAAGACGTGGAGAATACCCTGAAACACCAACAAGAGTAGCAACACTGCTTAAGACACAAAAAGGTAAATGTACCCACTGCAGTCTGTACTTTACACCTACAGATATTGTAGAAGTTGACCATATTCAACCCCGCTCTTTAGGCGGTAAGGATGAATACAAAAACCTCCAACTTCTGCATAAACACTGTCACGACACAAAAACGGAAAATGACAGTTCCCTCCAAAAGAGCTATGATGATAATCCGTTTTGAGTTGTATCCTTAACAAAGGATGAAGATATCAAGGAGCGGAATGAAGCGAAAGTTTCACGTTCCGTTTTGAAGGAGAGGTAGGGGTAGAAATGCCCCTATCGACTCTACCAGTCGGTAACTGAGAATGAAACAAAACAAACAACAGCTTGCTATTGCTAAGAAAATCAAAAAATGGATTCAAACCACCCAAGAAGTTGAACAAGCTCGATTTGCCATACCGATAACCAGGCTGACGAGTATCAAAAGTCTGTGCCCTGATGAGGTTGCCGCTGAAAAGTTTGCACTCTACATTGCCCAACGGGTGCAGCAGCAGATAAATCAGGCGATTTGTCCCGAACACTTCACCAGTGAAGAATGGGAACAGCAAAAACAGTTAGTGGATGAAGCAATCTCACTGATGGACAGTTACCGAGAAAACCCTAGTTACGAAAGCCGGCAATCTCTCAGAAACTTATTGAGAGATATTGATGGTTTGCAAGGGGATGACTACCGTAATTTTAGGTGGACAACGGTGCGCTTTGTCCGGAGCGGAGATTTACTAAAGCTAGAGTATGCACTGCGGTGTTTCGTAGAGCCAGATTTTCCCTATTGGACTTACAAACTAGCTAGAGAATATGTAGAAGGCTATGGATTGCAATCTGGTTCAGGTATAGTGGCTGAATCAGTACCCATGTTGTTGGAGGTAGCAGAATTTTGGTGTCAGTATTATTTCGATCAGAGTTTGAACGAGAAATTTCCCGATGGGGGCGATCGCTGCGTTCGACCAAACCCGTGAGAATTTTCAGATGAGATTGAGGGTTTGTTAAGCCTGCAACCCCTAAGATTGTCAAACTTGCCATTAAACTAAATATCGCCAGAGTCACACTTTAGAGTTGTTCTATATTTTCCAAGCGTAAGAAATGCAGTCGTCCCGATGCTTCACCAGCTACAATTGTGACTCCATCTGGCCGGGCGGTGCAGCAAAATAAGGCTGAAAGTAGCGATCGCCTCCCCACTTTCTAAATCCAGACTTTTCGGGTGTTAACGAAGTTAGTCAATTGAGTGCTCGTGACTTTGACCCGGTGAGTAAGACTTTGCGGATATGGGGTAAAGGACGCGGCACGAGCGTCGGAAGTAGTGGACTTGGGCGTGGCGACTGTTCGGGCGATCGCCAATTGGTTGGAAGGAAGGGGAAGCTTCTCCCACGATAGCCCGCTTTTTATAGCACTTGACTGGGCCCACAGCGGACACAGACGCAAGTGGCGACGGTATCTGCAAGATGGTTGTCCGTCACAGCGAAAAGGCTGGTATTAAAAAACAGATGTCCCCTCACCGCATCCGACATTCAGCCATCACGGCAGCACTGGATGCAACAGACGGGGATGTGCGGAAGGTTGAGAAACTCAGCCGCCATCGTAAGCTATACTCCTTAATGATTTATGACGATAACCGGGGCCGCGACCAACAGGACATCACCGAAATTCTTGATGGGATGTTTTGAGCGATCGGCGGGGGAAGCGGATGCTTCGACGTGAAGGAGCGATCAAAATCTATGGTTTCTCCGATGCTAAACCTTTTGGAGCGTTGGATACATAATGATTAATTATTCCCCATGAATAAACTCAGCATTGACTCTGATAATAAAATATGCAATTGCAACAACGACTGACTGAGATCGACCTTGATGCCTATTTTCAACGAATTGGCTATAGTGGTGACTGCTCGCCCAGGCTGACAACGTTACAGGCAATTCATCAACGACATTCCCAAACGATCGCCTTTGAAAACCTCAATTCACTCCTGAACCAACCTGTGAAGCTGGATTTAGCATCCTTGCAACAAAAACTAATCAACGAGGGACGGGGTGGCTATTGTTTTGAGCAAAATTCACTGTTGCGGGCTGTTTTGCTTGCTCTTGGCTTTCAGGTAACGAATCTAGCAGCTCGCGTGCTGTGGAATTTGCCATCCGGGACGATCGCACCTCGCAGTCATATGGTGCTGTGGGTCAATATTGATGGAGAGCCATACATTGCAGATGTGGGATTCGGAGGATTAACGCTTACCACGCCGCTTGCTTTGAGACCGGATATTGAACAACCTACATCCCATGAACCATTTCGATTGATCGCAACGGATCGCAGCTACATTATGCAAGCATATATCAAGCAGGAGTGGAAATCCCTTTACAGATTCGATCTTCAGGAGCAAGAATTACCAGATTATGAGGTAAGTAATTGGTATGTTTCAACTCATCCAAACTCGATTTTTGTTACTAACTTGATGGCGGCAAAACCGGATTCAAATTGTCGTTATGCCTTGTGGAATAATCGGTTTACGGTGCATTATTTGGATGGTCGAACAGAACATCGTGTCCTTTCAACGGTTGCAGAGTTACGCGCTACCCTTGAGAATGTTTTTTGTCTCAACCTGGGAGAGATCGCTGAGATCGATCGGATGTTACAACAATTAATTGAGCGATCGTGTGCGATGACCTAATGATTCTCTCGGTTAATGGTTAATCAATGTAACATACCATTCTTTCCTCGTTAATCTATTAGGGCTACAGCCGAGATACGCGCATTCCGAGGACAAGACGTAAAGTTTTGTAAATATAAGACAAAATGACTTGAAGTAGCAAAGCCTGAAATGTTTAGGAGTAAAAGATTTCCGCTTTTTGGGTCTGTACGAAAGCCGAGTATTACTACTACTCTGCCTTCTCAAACTTGGTTGAATAGTCAGCTAATTTAGGATGCTTTTGTGCTTGTAAGCTTCCTCGAAAGCAAAGTCGCGACTTACTTGTTACGTTTCTTAATATCACGTCCTCGGAATGCAGGTATCTTGGCTGTACCCCATGGTGGCCTGAACAGAATTTTGCTTTAGCTCGGAGAGTTCGCGCTCAATTTTTTCTCGCAAGGCGCGCTCGGCCACAAGCTGCGATTGAATTTCTGCTAATTCCTGATTGAGTTGTTCTCTCTGGGCTTCTAAGTTACCTAAGTTATTATGTAACCGTTGGTTATCAGCCCGTACTACTTCTAATCCTGCCATTTCAATAAACAACAGTAAAAGCTCGCTATCTGGTTGTTTCACCATGTTCGCATCATGGGTTTCTATCTCTTCTTGTACCGTCTCTATAAATGGTTGGGGAAGAGGTTGCGCCATTCCCATAAATGGGCTATTCCCGGATGCCAGTGCTTCTAGGTAATCGTTTCGGCTCATCTCTGCTTTGTCTGCTACAGTCGCCAACCATTGCCACGCAGTGTCGGTCAAGTTGACTGACCGTATCTTGCGAGGGACTTCTGATTTGGGTGCAAACTTGCCTGATTTGTTCCGTGCTTTGTTAGCCATCACCGTATTCATAAATGGTTGATATTTCTATATAACCAATCCTATAAATGACTGTCAAGGTTTCGGAAAGCCATTTCCATAAATGGTGAGATGCTATATTTTGGCTACGCAGAATTATGACCCTACTTCGCACCGCACTATAGCAAAGTAGAGAGTGGGCTGCATCGAGGAATGTCGCGAATGATTGCATCACTCAGCATCTTCTGGCTTTTTTGCGATCTAAAAAAGAGGAGAGGCAATCGCCAATGGTGGCATTGCCTCTCCTCTATTGGGCCTGGGACTTTATTTTTTCCCAAGTCCCCAACTATTAACCGTTCCTAAAGAAGGATTAATCAATCAGTTGCGGCGTAGGAACTTGTGCATTAATCTGGGCCTGAGAAAACGAGGGCAGGGCCCAAGTTGTCTCACCCGCTTTAAAAACTTTAGCAGGGGCAACATTCAATTGAATACCACCCGTTGCTGCATTCGTTGTAGCAACTAGCTGCGTACCATCTACAACCTTAATAGCAACCGGTTCAGCCAAAGAAAGTGGCTCAGTCGCCGGGCCTAAAGTAGCTTGAGTCTCTGCTGGCAAGTAAATACCATCGCAATCCCAATCATCATCTGTAATCTCACCGGCTGCCAGGAAATAAAGTTGCGTGGGCGATTTTTTCGGCTTATTAGCATAAACTGCCAGCGTTTGCCCAGTTTGATTACGACACTGAGCCCGCTTTTTAGCAGTTTCGATCACGTACTTCTGCATTTGCAATTCTCCCAACCGCTGTTGGTACTGTTCAGGTGTATAACCCGCAGTCGAAGGATCGCTCTGAGCTGACAAAAGTTGATTCAATTCCTGTGTCACTTCCGCATAGTCAGCCCCCTTTGTGAAATCCTTGCCGGCCCAAGAAGGCTGAGCTACAGCTAAGTTTACGAAAAGCACTAAAGCCACCAGAATTACTTTGAAAAACTTGCTCATTTTTGTTGTCCTTTGTGTAAGAAATCAGAGTTTGTTCTTAGAAAACCCCTCCACTTTGCTGAAATTATAAATTATTTTTCAACTTCAGCAAAGTGGAGGAAACTTGAACCCTAGTTTACCTCAAATTTTTCGATTTTAGGTGCAGTCTCTAACGATTGATAACTGTCTTTAAGCAATATCAGCAGCCACAAGCAACTGATAGCTAAAGTAACTACCGTTAAATCGCGATTCTCTAGAGTATGGCTATCGAGCAGGATCAGCGTACCCAGACCCATTAGAACGAAGGGAACAAGGGAATTACCGTAGCGGACAAGTAGGGTCGCGATCGCGCTCATGCGAGTTAGTTGATACGCCACATAACACCAGACACCCACTAGCAAGAAAAAGACGCTCAGAATCACTAGCAGGCTATCCCAAGTGCAGTTGGCAAACAACGGGACATAAATCCCCACATTATCAGCTCCATTAGCAAATGTCACCGCAGCTACGCTATAAGTTTGTGGCGATAAAATACTAGCAAAGATAGTGGATGGAGGCGAATCTGTCGCTGTATTTTCATCATCCGCCTCTGTATCTCGATTTAGCAGGCGGCTGACTCCAATGGCAATTGGTACTAACCCCAAGATTCCCACCCAAGGGCGCGGCACCATCATACAGCCAAAGAAGCTAGGAAGACTAAGCAGCACCAGTGCTGCGAAGCCAAGATATTGTCCTGTAACAATGTGTTGGCGCCGAAAAACAGCATTGACTTGGGAGAAAAATAGCAGCAATATGACAATATCATCTAAATTTGTGGCGGTGAAAGCTGTAAAACCTGTGGAAATAGCGGTAATGAAGGGGTTCATATCTAACTGCCTAGATGGTGATGGTAGGATTGCTGGAAAAGTGCCGGAAATTAATTGATGTTGAGGAGTTTTATGTGTTAAAAGTGTTACTTGACAGATTGGCTAAACTGACGCTCTCATTCACTGAGTAATAAAGTCGATTGTCACAGCTTGAAATAGCTTGACGCGGATACAGAATGTGTTAATTGCTTTTGAGTTGGCAGTAAAATTGGCATCACTTCTGCATATTTAGATGAGTCAAATTTCGATTTAAATACTTGGGGAAGTAGGATGGGAACCTCAGGCTTCTGCTTCCGATCGGAAGCAGACGGCTTAGCTGCTTCATTACCTTCGGTAATTGCCTTAACGGGGGCGGGCATCACCATCACTTTGATGGGACTGACAGATGGCTGTTGCTGATTGAGCTTTTCTATTAAGTCAGGAATGTCGTGGCTTAATCGATCGATCTTTTCGTGCAGTAATACCACATCGTGAGCCGCTTTGAGATTAACTTGATGATTGTAGAGATTTTGTTCGCGTTCGTCATCCGACTGGCGGTTTTGACTCATTAACACAATCGGTGCTGTGTAAGCAGAGGCAAAAGAGAATACTAAGTTGAGCAGGATGAATGGCTGCTGATCCCAGTGAGGAAGGCCCGGTGTCAGGTTCGCGCCCACCCACCCGGCGAGGACTACTGTCTGTCCAATCAAAAACGGCCACGAACCCACTTTCGCTGCTAGGGTATCTGCTAAATGCTGTCCGCGAGTTAAGGCTTTTTCCTCTGGTTTTTGAAGGGTAAGCTCTAAAGGCATTTGATGGCTGGCGGTTTTCACTTTTGCATTAACGCTTTTGGATTGAGTGGATTTCATGGCAAACCTCACGGGTGAAAGTCTAGTTGAAGCTGACTGGTTAATGTTCGCTGGCGTTTTTCTTTGATGGCTTTACTTTAGTCAACCTCGACTCATAAGAGCAAATGTTCTTTTTTATCAAATCAATCACTTCAATTTATAGGCTTGTTGGGAAATAGGAGAGAATAGGAAGAACGAGACAGGGTGAGGGGAAGACTCAACATCGAACCAAAATTTAACGGGAAGTCGCAAACGAGACTTCATGGCGAAAGTCGCCCCAGACGACTTGGGAGGGTGAACCCGTCAAGCAGAAACGATGTTTGGCGGGAATCGTCATAGTGTGCAACTCGGATTGCAAAAGTCGGCGAAGGGGGATTCTGTATAGTCAGGACTTACGCAGGCATACTACATATATTGCCGAAAAAGAGTGATGGCGTTGGGTTCTCGCTCGTACTCGCGTTTTTTCTGCGACAAGCACAGGTTTCATGTAGTGCCAACCGTTGCGGAAGACGACCTCTAGAATTTCTCCTTTGCGAGAAGTGTTTTTAACTAGGCTAAACAAGGGGCTTCCGGGTCGATCGGGTTTAAGGGCAATATAACTACTAGCATAGGGCTGTTAACCAAGCTGACCAGTGTCTTGAAGAATAACTTGGGGGGAATAGCGGGAATGGGCGTGAGAGTTTTGGGGTGTGGGGGCGATCGGTTTTTGGCTTTGGCATTACTCCTCATAGTAATATACAGTTAAAGCAGAGATGATATTTTTATAATTAAATTTATTTACTTGAAAACTTGTGTCAAATACTGGAATGAGTAAGTGATTAAATAACCCGAGTATAAATGTGTTTAAAACCGTATAAAAGACATGATTGCAATCCAATTTCCTCAGACCTCGATCGAATTATCCATCAACTTAACTGACGAGCAATTTTTTCAGCTTTGTCAGAACAACCGCGATTATCAATTTGAACGTACAGCATCCGGGGAATTAATTATTATGCCACCGACAGGCAGTGAAACTAGCAAGCGCAATATGGATCTATCGTATCAACTTCGAGCCTGGAGCCGCCAAAATAATTTAGGAGTTGCCTTCGACTCTTCTGGAGGCTTTAGGCTTCCCAATGGTGCCGATCGCTCTCCTGATGCCTCTTGGGTCAAAAAAGAACGCTGGGATGCTTTAACACCGGAACAAAAAGACAGTTTTGCTCCTTTGTGTCCTGATTTTGTTGTTGAGTTGCGTTCTCGGACTGATTCCTTGAAAAAACTTCAAGAGAAAATGCAAGAATATATAGATAACGGTGCTAAATTGGGTTGGTTAATTGACAGGCAAAATCGGCGGGTAGAAATTTATCGCCCCGGTCAAGATGTTGAAATTATCGAAAATCCTGCCACTCTATCAGGGGAAGATGTACTGCCTGGTTTTGTGTTGAATTTAGAAGAAATTATGTAAATAAAGTAAATAGTAAGGCCCAACACAGATTCAAAAACGAATGCCTGGATAAACAGTGATGAATAGTTGGTGTATCCGCCTTGAGAATCCGTGTCGTGCTGCCTCAGTTCACCCTCACAGCAAATCTTTCAATTTCTCATCTTCTCCCAACACCTTAATTACCTGTTTAATCTCCTGCGTTCTATCTTTTTTCACAATTAAAGTCACGTTGCCATCTCTGACAACTACCACATCTTCTAAACCAATGGTGACAATTAATTCATTCTCATCGGCTGCATAAAAGATGCCGCCTTTCGTATCAATTCCGACGTGTTTTGCTAACTCTACATTCGGCTTGTCTCCTTGCAGCAAACGGCCGATCGCATTCCAATCTCCCAAATCGTCCCAGCTAAAGCCTACGGGCAGAACACAGGCTTTTTGCGTCTTCTCCATCAGCGCGTAATCGATGCTAATTTTGGGTAATTCCGAGTAAGCCTGGGCGCCTTTTGCCTCCAAAGCTGCCATCATTTCCGGTACATGATTTCGCAATTCTGTCAAGACGGTTCCGACTCGAAAGACAAAAATTCCGCCGTTCCAACTAAACTTGCCGCTGGCTACAAATTCTTCAGCAGTTGTGCGATCGGGCTTTTCCGTAAACCTCGCCACCCGATAGGCTGGAAAGCCCCCAAAACTGCCAATTTCCTCGCCTTGTTCGATGTAGCCGTAGCCGGTAGAAGCATAATTCGGTTTTACTCCCAAAGTGGCGATCGCATCCTGATTTCTCGCCAACTCAGCCGCCGCCTCCAAAGTCTTCTCAAACTCCTCCGGTTCCCCAATCCAGTGATCCGCCGGGAAAAAACCAACCACCGCATCCTCACCGTAACGCTTTGCAGTTTCTATAGCAGTCCAGGCCACCGCCGGCGCCGTATCCCGACCCTCCGGTTCCGCCAGCAAATTCTCAGGAGGCAGCAGCGGCAACTGTTCGCGGACTCCCGCCGCCAACATTTCCGACGTTACCACCCACAAATCGTCCCAACCGTTACCTAATGTTAATAGTCTTTCCGCAGTTGCTTGCAGCAAACTCTTGCCGCTACCGTCGAGACTCAAAAACTGCTTGGGCCGCTGTTTGCGACTCAGCGGCCAGAAACGTTCGCCTTTACCGCCGGCGAGAATTACGGGAATTAAGGTTTTGGTCATGATTTGAAGTTAAACGGTTCTGATCTATTTTGCCTGACACTTGAGGGATTTAAACGATCGTGATATAATTGCTCGAACTAATTAATTGTTGGCAGCGTGGCGTTAACGCGCTACGTTTTTTATTTAGTAGGGATTTGAAAAATGCCTAGGAGGGATTTTTGGTCATCTTGTCAATCCAATTAGCATAAAACGATACCCGCGTGTCGCCGGAAATTTCCCCGAAACTGCCATTGTCGTCAATTTTATCAATATCGGCGATGTTTGTTTTGAAAAATCCCCGATCGCTATAACCCCAAGAACTAATCCCCGCAATCTTCCCATCGACAAACGAAGGCCCGCCGGAATCTCCGCTAGCCGTAGCTATCTCATTTTTCCCCAAACCTCGATCGCGCAACTTCGGAAAATGCCTCCCCAAAGTATCGCGTTGCGCACTTCCATCGTCAAAATCAAAGATTAATTGACTTCCCAAAACCAAATCGGACATATCTGATTCTGTAGCATCTTTCAAAACATCAATTAAAGCATCATAGCGATTCTGTCCGCTATATCTTTTTGCCTCAGAATTAGAATTTTCATCTTGTCCCTTTGCACCCAAACCTATATATCCGTATCCCACCTTTGTCAATACTTGGCCCACTTCATTCTTATTTCTATTTATATCGTACTGTTCTATACTTTTTGGTGCGACCCTTTTCATTTTTAAAATAGCAATATCGTTGCCAACTTCTGACTCATAACCATTCCAACCCGGATGAATATAATAATTGCTAACAGAGATCCTAACTTCACCGCTAGGCAATTTAAAATTTGCTTTGATTGCCGTTTCTGCAGGAACCTTGACTCCGCCTCCGTTCAGACAGTGGGCGGCCGTGAGAACGTACAATCCTCCTGTTAGCAGCGAACCCGTACATTGAGTTGGTTCGAGATAGGCGACGCCTGTATATTGATTGAAAGCTAAAGGTTTGCGGGAACTGCTGTTACCAAAAGCACTAATTATTGCTCGCCCGATTTCTGCTGTTTCTAAAACTAACAATACAGTCAAAACTGCCATTAATAAAACTTTTATTGCTGACTTCATTTTTGATGTTTAACTGATTGAATAGCTGTTATATCAAATTCGGTACTGTTGGAATTAATGTTACCCACAATCAGGAGACGGCAGCGCAGTTTTTATACAATTAATCCGGGTAGGAACACGGCAGTGCCGTGTCCTCTTATTGCAATATTTTACTTCGTCGACAATTCGACGTTAAGTTCGTTCACGACACGGCGTTTGCGCGGGAGTGATTTTTCTCTGGGCAGCAAGTCAAATACTTTCCGAAAAGCATCATCTACCTGTTCAAAGGGTATTTGTCCTTTCTCGTTAAAAACTACTTTTCCCGATTGGTCTAGAATGACAGTTTGAGGTACGTAACCTTCGTAGTAATGGCTCGGTTCGGTGAGTTCCGGTGACGGTTTCGGAGGCAAAGAATCAACTGTTATAGGCATAAAATCGGCTTCGCGGCCGTAAAATTCCTGGAGTTGAGAGACGACGATCGCGTATTGCTTGGAGTCGCTACTGTCGTCAGTGTAAAACACTAACAATACGGGTTTATTGCGTTTGAAAGAATCTGTGAGTTTGACTTTAGGAGGAACTAGGGAACCGTTGCCGGCGTAGAGGGCAAAGATTGTACCGTCATAGCGATCGTCTGTGAGAGTTGCGAAGGCTGGTGGCGTGCCGGTTAGCAGTATCAAGCTAAGTGCGATCGCCACTGTTAAAAGACTGGCTGACAAGATTCGCCGCAGCAAGCCCAGGCCAGAAGCAGCAGTAACAATTGATTTTTTTTTGTCAGGAAGTATCATAGGTTGTTGGCAGTTGCTGTATGCTGGCGAAATCCGATGCAAAAACTTTGATAATTTTATCACCCCAATGTAGGCAAATGTTGTTGAGTAGGTTAAAGTAGTTTCGGATCGACTATCATATTTTGCTTGTTGTAGCGATCGACACGGTGATTCTACTGACCTAAGAGAACTAGGGCGGGCTGGAAGTGTCCGCGCCACAATAAAATTTATTTTTGGTGGGGTGGGCTTCTAGCTTCCCAGAAAAGTGCAAGATCTTAGAGGATGTTTTAAAAGGGTCGTTTGACCTCATAGTTGGCACAAAGAAGCATCTAAGTATGGGCCCAAACCTTGATTGATCGTCTCAGTTAAGCCCAATCATCAGGGCTAAATTATACCTGACCAGACTTTTAAAACATCCTCTTAAATTCAACTAATTACTAGAAACTGACAACTGGGAATTCACAACTAATGATAGCTTTGCTTGAGGCACTCCTCGCCCAAACGCCCGCGGCTGATGTTGCCGGGCCCGCTCAAATCAATCTGGTGCAGGCGATTGTTTTAGGAATTGTACAAGGATTAACAGAGTTTTTGCCCATCAGCAGCAGCGCTCATTTGAAGGTAGTGCCGATCGCCCTGGGATGGGGCGATCCGGGGGTTGCTTATACTGCTGTTATTCAGTTGGGCAGCATTGTTGCAGTGCTTTGGTATTTCTGGAAAGACTTGACAAATATAACTTTTGGTGCTGTAGATGCCTTGGTGCGGCGCGACTACAAATCGCAAGAGTTTCGGATCGCATTGGGAATTGTTTTGGGAACAATACCTATAGTCTTTTTTGGGCTGCTAATCAAGGCATTGGTTCCAGATTTTGACAAGTCGCCGCTCAGAAGTTTAGCCAGCATCGCCATTGCTTCGATCGTCATGTCGCTGCTGTTAGCAATAGCAGAAAAAACTGGCAGGCGATCGCGCCCTTTTGAAAAGTTAACTGTCCCAGACGGCATTTTGATGGGATTAGCTGAAGCAATTGCATTGATTCCGGGGTGTTCGCGATCGGGTTCTACCCTAACAGCAGGATTGTTTATGGGATTAGAAAGACCCGCGGCCGCGCGGTTTTCTTTTTTATTGGGAATTCCGGCCATTACTCTGGCTGGATTAGTGGAATTGAAGGGTGCTTTAGGAGAAGGAATCGGCGGTGCTGGAGTTGCAGCTTTTATAGTGGGAACGATTTCGGCATTTGTGTTTTCTTATTTGTCGATCGCGTGGCTGATGAAGTTCCTGCAAACTCAAAATACGTGGGTGTTTGTGTGGTATCGGCTGGCATTTGGCGTGGCGATTTTGACCGCGCTTGCAGGTGGGGCCGTGAACAATATTTAAAAGATAAATCCGAGAGCAGTAGGAGCGACTTATGTCGCTCTGAACTCTGTAGAATTAAGAACTAGAACGCCGAATTACAAAATTATTATCAATGAAAGAAAGTCGGAAACCTCAACAGCAAGAGAATCTCTTCATGCAGTCTAAAATAAATTTATATCGGACGATTTAGATAAAATGTGCGCGCGTGCCGTTAAGGAGGAAGGCGAACGATTTGTCTGACCCCTTTTTTTATTGAATTTGAGCTTACCACTTTTCTTTTATTTACACAAATCATTCAGACGGGCTAGAGTAACAAAAAATACAAAAAAATTTAAACTATCTGATGCTGATAATGTTTAATTAGCTCCTCGAATTCTTAAAGAAGTCGGGACTCGGGGTATTCTATTTTTTAGCGATTAGTAGTGCGATCGACCTTTGGGGGAGTTTTTGCAGTTTATTGAAGTTTCCTCAGATTGTTAATGGCTTTTTCATAGTTACTCTGATCGCCTTGCTGCTGAAATAAATCTGCTGCTTTCTGAAAGTCTTGAATCGCCCCGGGTTTGTCTCCCTCTTTAGCGCGGGCAAGTCCCCGGCTCAAGTACGCACCGGCTAAGTTAGGATCGATTCGCAAAGCTGCGTTGTAATCGGCTACAGCACTTTGCGTGTCTCCTAAACGAAAGCGGGTAACGCCACGGTTTAAGTAGGCACCGGCAAAGTTAGGATTAATTTGCAAAGCTCGATCGTAATCGGCTACAGCACCCTGGCTGTCTCCTAAATCATCGCGGGCATTCCCCCGGTTGATGTACGCTTGGGCATATTTAGGATTGATTCGCACAGCTTCGTTAAAATCGGCTACAGCACCCTGGTTGTCTCCTGAAACATAACGGATATTCCCCCGGTGGTAATAAGCAAGAGCATCGTTAGGATTAATTTGTAAAACTTGGTTGAAATCCGCGATCGCACCTTCCTTGTCTCCTAAACTATAGCGGACAAGTCCCCGGTTGCCGTAGGCTTGGGATAAGTTAGGATTAATTCGCACAGCTTCGTTGAAATCCGCTACAGCACCCTGGCTGTCTCCTAATTGAGAGCGCACCATTCCCCGGTTGTTGTAGGCAGAGGCATAGTTAGGATTAATTCGCAAAGCTTCGGTGTAATCGGCTACAGCACCCTTGTTGTCTCCCAAACGATAGCGGGTAACTCCCCGGTTGTAGTAGGCTGAGGTATCGTTGGGATTAATTCGTAAAGCTGCGTTGTAATCGGCGAGTGCACCTTGGCTGTCTCCTGAGTCATCGCGGGCATTTCCCCGGCTGATGTAGGCTTCTACATAGTTAGGATTAATTCGCAAAGCTTCGTTGAAATCGGCTACAGCACCCTTATTGTCTCCTAAAATATAGCGGGCATTTCCCCGGTTGTTGTAGGCTTCTGCATAATTAGGATTAAGCGCGATGGCTTGAGTGTAAGCGGCTATAGCGCCTTGATAATCTCCTTTTTCATATTTTTCCTCACCCTGAATAAAGAAATCCTCAGCTTTGGGCGCAGCCGCAGACGCACTGGGAATCTTTACCCCTACATCCACTTGAGCTGATGCTAATAATCTCAAACTGGTATTAATCGGAATCCCCTGATTGAAAACTGGTTCTCCGTTCAGAATCCCAGTGCTAATATATTTGAGAGTACCGTTGCACAAAAAGCTATGATTTCCCGCACGGCTGGGTTGACAAAAAAGCGCTGTTGTGCTGGCAGAAACAACTAACCCTGTCAGGAGTCCCGTCAAAATTTTGAGTTTCATAAATACATATTTTTGATACATATTCTCTCACAGCTCAGGTTAATTCACAACCCAGAACTGAGCCTGATTGTAAAGGCGATCGACTTTAGCAAACTATGTCAATACCGAAAAAAGGAACTAGAAAAATAATTGTTTATGGGGAGCCTTTTATCTGGCTAATCCGAAGACAAGCTACTTATACGCAATCATGCTACGCTGGCGGAAATATTCATGTTGGTGTCGAACACGCTGAAGAACCGGGTTCGGTGTTAGTTATCCTCACCGATCGACCTCATCCTCAATGTTTGGTGGATATTAACGAAGTGAAACCAGTAACACCCTCTGATGCAGCACAATGGATACGCCAAGCGGTGCAATTTGGATGGCAGCCTCGGCTACCCGGAATAACTTTTGAGGTGCGGATTGCAGGACTGTTTATGGAAAAAATATAATGCTGTTTATTCAGTAACCACACAAGTCAATTCTGTTAAAGACAATTCACTCGCCTAGGATGAATTTAGCGATCGCCCGATCGCCAAATTCTGCATAGACAAGTTAAACTGTAAACATTCTCCGCTAGCCACAGTCTAAACTATGACCGCACATCAGGAATCCATCATCGACCAGTTCACTCGTCAGGCAATTCCATTCTCTAAATTGTACGCTCACACAAATCAAGAGTCTCTGTACCTGCTCATAGAAATGGCGAGTGTTTCTGACAAAGACACAGTTCTAGATGTTGCTTGCGGCCCGGGTATTGTTGCTTGTGCTTTTGCTGCGGTTTCCAGTCGCGTTACTGGCATTGATTTAACACCAGCAATGATCGCACAAGCCCAGATTTTGGCACAGCAAAAAAACTTGACTAATCTCTCATGGCAGGAAGGCCATATCGAGATGCTACCATTTGCCGATGATAGTTTTTCCATTGTTCTGAGTCGTTACGCTTTCCATCATTTTTTGCGGCCAGATGTTGTGTTGTCGGAGATGGTTCGCGTGTGTCGTCCGGGCGGTCGAATTCTGATTGCTGATGTTGCGATGCCACCGGATAAAGTGAATGCTTATGACCGGATTGAGAAGTTGCGCGATCCATCTCATACTCGCGCCTTGACTCTGGAAGAGTTGCCCCAATTAGTCGCGGATGCCAATCTTCAAAATATCAAGTTGGCATTTTACAAGGTAGAATTAGAGCTTGAACAGCAGTTAGCTGCTTCTTTCCCAAATCCCGGCGATGACAATAAGGTGCGACAAATTTTTAGAGAGGATATTGGTGTTGACAATCTGGGGGTTGGCGCACATGAACGAGGAAATGAAATTCATTATGCGGTTCCGATCGCTGTGATTGTTGGCGAGAAAGCAAAGCTATAGTTAGCTGGAAATAGGAATTAGGTAATGCCGATCGCAATTCAAGTGCTGCTGCTAATTCCTACAATGTGCGTCAAGCTAAGCTCCCGATCGCGATCGGCTAAAGTTTCCTTCATTCTTATGGCAATTTAAAAGTGTATAATTAAGTCTACTATGACAGGGAACTGCAATGACTATTCTTAAACCCCGTTATAAGCTGTTCAGCATTTTAATCACGTTCGCAAAATAATCAAAGCTTAGTAACAATTAAAAATCGAAAATTTTAAATGGAGGATTCACTATAACTGCACAAATTCAACAAGCTATCGATATTGGGCGTTGCTTAATCAGGGTATGAAAAAAATAACTTGAAAATCCCGAAGTTTTGTGGATACTGGTTTCTCTGACTTGCATATTGAGCCAGTCATACCTTAAATCAGCAACGCCCAAAAATATATATCCTACACCAACCACCACGATTCGGCTTTCGCCGACACTAAGCGATGTCTACCGAAACATTAGTTAACTGGCTCGAATCGAGCACCGAATTAGGCATATTATCCCGCGAGATTTTACAGGCGATCGCGGGTGAAATGGAGATGACAACTTTTCCCCCTGGATTTCGAGTGGTAATAGAAGATACGCCCGTCACTAATCTCTATATCCTAGAACGAGGACAAGCCGATCGATACCACCGCAAACAACCGGGTTTAATGTGGGCGAGTAGTTTGTTGCCGGGGGCGATCGTCAATTTATCGGCACTTCAACGATCGCAACCTGCGGATAGTCGAATTATTGCTCGGACAGAGTGTCAATTTTGGGTAATTAGTGCCGATCGCTGGCGTGGTTTGCTAGCAAGATATCCACGGATCGCCGAAGCCTACGCTCAACGTTTGGCGGCGAAATTAGAGCAGCTAGAAGCAGAAATTGCCTACGAACGAGAGCGTCAAAATGCCCTCCGCAGCTATCTAGTACCTAGGGCGAAACGGGGAGTCATTGGCAATAGTCGTTATGCAGTGAAATTGCGCCAACAAATTCGCACGGCATCGAGTGACAGCCGATCGGTATTAATCTCTGGCGAACCTGGTTTAGAAAAAGATAATTTAGCTGCTTTAATTCATTTCGGTTCCCATCGCCGCAACGAGCCAATTATTCAGATTAAAAGTGCTTTACTTCAGAGCAATGGAGCGGAATTATTCGGGCGGTTGGGCGGCAAACCGGGGCTGTTGGAATGGTTGGGAGAAGGGACGTTAATTTTAAATGACGTGCAAGAATTACCCGCTCAATTATGCCCCCAAATTCAGCAATTATTAACCGAGGGAACCTATACGCCAGTTGTCAAGGAAGGACAAATACCGCGACCACCGCGTTCTAGTAAAGCCCGGATAATTTTAATCTCAGAAATTGTGCAGCCCAAGCTAGATAAGCTGACACAACACAAGATTAAAGTTCCATCCTTGCGGGTGCGAAAAACAGATTTAGAGGCACAAGTCAACTATTATCTCAATATCATTGGTCGCAAAAAGAAATTAGTCAAGCCCAAAGTTACACCGGAAGCAATTCGCCGCTTACAAGCCTACGATTTTCCAGGTAATTTGCAGGAATTGCAGGGAATGGTCGATCGCGCCTTAGTTCAAGCACAGGGGAGTAAGGTATTAACTGAAGAAGTGTTTTGGGCCCAGGCAGCGAAGAAACAAAAGTTTCGGGTGAATTTATTAAATATTTATCCAAAATTCCGGCAATTTTTACGGAGCGATTGGTATCCAGATCGCGTGAATTATTGGTTTACCACCTGGGTGTTTGCATTGGTGGTAATTATCCTGTTTGTTGCTCCCCAAGATCGACAACATAATTTTGCCCTAAATATCTTTTGGGCGTGGTGGTGGCCGTTAATTTTATTATTATTCCCCATCATCGGGCGATTGTGGTGTGCTTTTTGCCCTTTTATGATTTATGGGGAAATCGTCCAAAAACTATCGCTAAAAATTTTCCCTCGAACTCTCAATAAATGGCCGCGCCAACGAGCCGAAAAATGGGGTGGCTGGCTTCTATTTGGACTATTTACTCTGATATTTCTGTGGGAAGAGTTGTGGAATTTAGAAAATACCGCCTATTTATCCAGTTGTTTGTTGTTGCTCATCACCGCCGGAGCGGTAATTTTTTCCCTAATCTTCGAGAGGCGATTTTGGTGTCGTTATTTATGCCCTATCGGGGGAATGAATGGATTATTTGCTAAACTCTCAATTATCGAACTTCGCGCCCAACAAGGAACCTGCGCGGCGGAATGCAGCACCTACCAATGTTACAAAGGCGGCCCCGGCTTGGGGGAAGGATTAACTACTAATGGCTGTCCGATTTATTCCCATCCCGCCCAATTAACCGATAATAAAGATTGCGTGTTGTGCATGACTTGCTTGAAAGCTTGTCCGCATCGATCGGTAGAATTAAATCTGCGTCCTCCCGGCATCGAATTATGGACTACCCACGTTCCTCACAGTTATGAAGTTGCCCTGTTATTTCTATTATTAGGCGGTATTTATCTGCATCGCTTGCCGGAGATAAATAGTTGGTTGGGGCTGGGCATCAATTTAGAGCAATTTTTACCTCATTTAGGACTGTCGATCGCAGTGTTAATTATCCCGCCGATGATTCCCCTAATTGCCTACGCAATCATGCAGGCAATTTATCGATTGGGACAAGCAGAAACCATGCCATTTACAACCTACAAACCCCTCTCATTTGTCTCTCTCGCCTACGGTTATTTACCCTTAGTCTGGGGCGGTAGTTTGGCTCACTATTGGCGATTGGGTTTGCAGGAAGGCGGTCGAGTGATTCCTGTAGCTTTTGCCACTTTCGGACAAATTAGAGACGATTTACCGAGTTTTATTGGCGATCCAGCGGTGATTAGTTTCTTGCAAGGTTTAACTTTGATTGTATCATTATTAGTTACAATATTTGTGACTCAACAAATTGCCAAGCGCTCAATTAAATCTTTGATTCCACAACATTTAGCGAGTTTGTGCCTGATGCTGAGTTTGTGGTATGCGATCGTAGGAACCTGAGAGTGAGTATGCGCGATATATTATTATTCCCGTGCAAAGCAGGACGATAATCAGCACAGATAGAGGACGCGGCACTGCCGTGTCCCTACCTCGCTCCATCGTTCTTAGGGTGTACTTCATCAACATGGAATCTGCTGTATGTTACGCTCCTCTACTTTTAGTTTTGAGTTTTTTCGGACAATTTAAGAGTTGAAAAGAAAGGGCAAATTGCCCGATCGAGAGTACGGAATGCAAGGGCTAATAGGAATAAACCTGTTGCTGCTAATAGAATGAATGGTTCGCGCTTTTGCTGTGGATAGTGATACAGTCCTAGTCCGAGCAAAACCAAAAATGCAGGAGCATACGAAAGAGAACTATTGAGAAGATTTGTAAATTGCTTGCTAAAATCGCTAACAAAAAAGAATGCTGCAAGTAATACTCCTGCATATCCTTAATTCATCCTAACTACCCGACGACTGTAAAGCCAGATAAAACCAAGCTGAAAGAGCAGAATAGGAATCACCTTTAGTAAATTTGCCCATCGCGTTGCAAATGTATGAAACAGGAAACTTCCGATACCAATACTGGTGGCTAAAGCAATCAGTATCCAAATACCAGGGGATATTTTGTGGTGTCGCTGAGCTAATTGCCAAATAGCCCATGCTGCAATAATGAAAGACACATTGGAAATAGCATTCAGTGGCTCGCTCCATAAACCAGGAATGAGCCGCTCACAGTAAAGGTCGATATAATCATTCATAGCTCTACCATTTATTTTTTCAAGCTAACTTATAATTGTGTCGCAGATGCTGTACAATACACTATCTAATCTTGAATACCGCAAGTCGCTGATGTATGTAAACCCCTTCTTACTCGCATTCAGCTTTTTAAACTAAACTAAACCTGTATAATTGAGACAGGTGAATGGAAGATAGTACGAGGGTTATATTTACACATGAAAACCTCAAAAAAATCTGTAAAAAACTCAATCTCACCCAATAATTAATCCCGAACTTATGAGCGACTTATCAATCCGGCCCGCCCTGATCACCAAAGTTATCCCCGACAGCATCTGCGCCGAAATCGGATTTGAACCCGGAGACTCAATCGTCGCCGTCAACGGCCAAAAACCCCGCGACTTGATCGACTATCAATTCCTGTGCGCGGATGAATTTCTCGAACTAGAAGTTTTAGATGCCAAAGGCAAAAGTCACAAGTTAGAAATAGAAAAAGATTATGACGAAGACTTGGGAGTGGAATTTGAAACTGCTCTCTTCGATGGACTAATTCAGTGCAACAACCGCTGCCCTTTTTGCTTTATCGACCAGCAGCCTCCGGGAAAGCGCGAAACTTTGTATCTCAAAGATGATGACTACCGCCTCAGCTTTCTTTATGGCAGCTATCTCACTCTCACAAATCTGACTCAAAAAGAGTGGGACAGAATCGAACAAATGCGGCTTTCTCCTCTCTATGTTTCCGTGCACGCTACGGAACCGGAAGTGCGAATTAGGCTGTTAAAAAATCTCCGCGCTGGCAAGATTTTAGAACAAATCAAATGGTTTCAAGAACGCCGCTTGCAAATTCACGCTCAAGTAGTTGTTTGTCCCGGTATTAATGATGGCGAACATTTAGAACGCACTTTGTTAGACTTGGCAAAGTTTCATACCGGAAATAATCCCGCTGTAGCATCGGTGGCTGTAGTGCCGGTGGGTTTAACTCGCTTTCGCCCAGCGGAAGATGAACTGATCGCAGTAACTGCGGAAAAAGCGCGAGAAGTAATCGAGCAAGTGCAGAAAATTCAAGTGCTTTTGAGTAAAGGAAAGGGCGGCCAAAAGGCGAAAAAGCAGAATTCAAAATCGCGCTGTATTTGGCTGGCTGACGAGTGGTTTTTAATAGCGGGTTTAGATTTGCCGTCGGCTGCTGATTACGAAGATTATCCGCAAATTGGTAACGGTGTGGGTTCTATCCGCCAGTTTATCCAGCAGTTTGAAACGGCTTTTGAGAAGCTGCAACCGATGCAAGTCGAGCCTGCGCGCAAGTTGGTTTGGGTGGTGGGGAATGCTGTAGAAAAAGCTTTTGAGCCGATCGTACAACAACTAAACCAAATTCCCGGCTTGTCCGTCAACATGGCAGCACTGTGCAGCCGCTACTGGGGACAAACTATCACTGTCACGGGTTTGCTCACCGGGCAAGATTTGCTGGAAGCTTTGCAGGGGCGAGACTTGGGAGATGGCATCCTGCTGCCGTCGGTGATGCTAAAACAGGGGGAACCGCGTTTTCTCGACGACATGACCCTCGAACAGCTCGCCAGCTCGCTGAAAACCCGGATTTTGCCGGTTAGCGGAGTAGAGGAACTAATCTCGGCGGCGATCGGTCTGGCAACTGCTGAAGTTGAATTCTAAATTTTGAATCGAACATTCAAAAGTTAAGATGAGTATGGTAATTGTGACTTGTAACCGTCGAGTTCAGGCTACAGACTAGAAACTTGAGACCTCAATCTTGCTCTAAAATTGTCTCTAGGATTGCAGAGTAATTAAAAAATTATGCGTGTTTTTCGTCAAATCATCGTAGTCGGAGTGGGCGCTGCAATTACTTTCAGCAACGCCGCACAGAGTGCTTCAGCACAGCCTCCGGCTCAATCTCAGGACAGTTTGGCCCTTAGCAATCAGCTCGAATTAGGGCAGAATATTCGATCGACCTCGAACACAGCGCCAGAATCAGCCTCAGATCCCGAACAGTCGATCGCCCTTAACCCGCCAACCTCCGAGTCTCAGCAGCAAGGGGGAGCGAAGATCGCATCAACTCCCCCAACCAAGCCCGAGCAAGCATCAAAGCCTCAACAGGCTGCTCCGGCTTCCCCATCAACTCTGTCTCAGGCAGGTTCGACACCTATAAGAGGTTTGGGACCGACAGACGCTCAGCAGCCTTCCCCGATCCCTCTCAACAATGTTCCTGTGCCGAGTTCCCCGGTACAAATTATCCGGGGCACTCCGAACGAAAGTTTCCCCCCTCTCACTCCGAGGGGCATTTTAGACACCAACCCTCCGGCTTCCCTAGAACCCAACCCGAATCCGCTGCTGTTTCCGACAAACCCCGAGGATGTCAGGATCGAGCAAACAGAGTCAATTACCTTGCAGCAGGCGATCGACCTCGCCCGCCGCAACAGCCAAGTTTTGCAAATCGCCGGACAGCAAGTCGAACAAAGCAGATCCGCTTTGCGCGAACAGCAAGCTGCTCTTTATCCCGACCTGAATTTTCAAATGGACGCCAGCCGTTCTGTGAGTGCCGGCGGAGAACTCGGAGTCCGGGCGACGCAGCGCCAGTTCAACCAAAGCGCTAACGGAACCGGGCAGCCCGCCCAGCAAGCCGGCCCAAATTTGGGCAGCAACAGTCTCAACAGCACTTTGCAGTTGAGCTACAACTTCGATTTGTTCGGAGGCCGGAACGCAAACATCCGCGCGGCTGAGGAACAGTTGCGCCTTCGGGAACTGGATGTGGAACGCCAAGCCGAGCAACTCCGCTTCGACACTGCTGAGGCTTACTACACCTTGCAAAACGCGGACGGACAAGTTGCCATCCGCCAAGCTTCGGTCAGAAATGCCCAGCAAAGTTTGCGGGATGCCGAAGCTTTGGAACGGGCCGGGGTGGGAACCCGGTTTGCTGTGTTGCAGGCTCAGGCAAATTTGGCTAACGAAGTGCAACAACTGTCAGTTGCCCGTCGCGATCAGCGAGTTGCCCAGCGGCGTCTGGCTGAGATTTTGAATATCAGCCAGTCGGCGAACTTGACAGCGGCTGACCCGGTAGAGCAAGCGGGCTCTTGGAGGCTGTCTTTGGAAGAGAGTATCGTGCAGGCTTTTAGGAATCGCCCCGAGTTGGAACAGCAGTTGGTGCAGAGGGATATCAGCAAGCAGCAGAGGCGATCGATTCAGGCGGGGCGTTTGCCTCAACTGAGCGTTGGGGGTAGTTACAACGTACTGGGACAAGACCCTGATAACCCGAGCCCGTATGCTGCTCGCGGCTGGGCAGACGGGTATTCGATCCGGGCGAGTCTGACTTGGAGTATCTTCGACGGGGGCGCGGCGAACGCCAGGGCGAGACAGCGGGATGCTGAGATTACGATCGCCGAAAGTCGATTCGACCAACTCCGCAACCAGGTGCGTCGGGAAGTGGAACAAGCTTATTTTGGCTTGGAGTCGAGTTTTGAGAATATCGAAACTTCTGAGGCGGGAGTTTTGCAGTCAAGGGAAGCTCTGCGTCTGGCGAGACTGCGGTTTCAAGCTGGCGTGGGTACTCAGACGGATGTGATTCAGGCGGAAACTGATTTGACTAGGGCTGAGAGAAACCGATTGTCAGCAATTGTCACCTACAACCTGGGGCTTTCGTCTCTTCAGCGGGCTGTGAGCAATCTTCCCACTAATAACCTCTCGGATGCTCCTTGAGATTGGGTTGGGACAATTCCCTACGGGATAGCTACACACGCGCGTCCTTTAATCGCGAAGGCAATTAGACATCGGGTATTAAACGTCCGACACATTAGTTAATATTTTCTAATAGAGTTCCATGTCAACTGCGTTAAGGAATCGGCAATGGCCAATATCAAGTTTGTGAAGGAAAATCAGGAAGTCATCGCAGCAGACGGAGCGAATTTGAGGCTCAAAGCTCTAGAAAACCGCATCGATTTGTACACGTTTTCGGGAAAGATGATGAATTGCGGGGGCATAGGTCAATGCGGCACCTGCATTGTGGAAATTGTCGAGGGAAGTGAAAATCTGTCGCCCCGCACTGATTTTGAAAACCGCAAGCTCAAGAAAAAGCCCGAAAACTATCGGTTGGCTTGTCAAGCTACGGTCAACGGCGAGGTCAGCGTCAAGACTAAGCCGTGACTCTCAGAAGGCACAACGCATAACGCTAGGGATGCAGAAGGAAAGAAAAATGCAAAATGCAAGAATTTTGTTTTTTTTTCCTATTTCACTGTATAATCACGCCTTTTGCTAGCCTAGGAAAAGAAACTTGGTTTCTACGACAAATTAAAGATTGGGCAGCGAGGCATCCAGGCAGAAACCGGGTTTCGAGGCTTGTCCGCAAGCTCTCCTTCTGTCTTCGAGTTTGCCTTTTGCCTTTGAGTGATATCCTAGTTGTGTGTGTTTTTCCATTTTCCGATAGAGGCGAGCGTCTTCATGGAAGTTAACGATTTAGGGTTTGTGGCAACCATTCTGTTTGTATTGGTTCCCAGTGTTTTTCTAATCATTCTGTACATTCAAACAGCTAGCCGTCAAAGCAGAAAAGATTAGCAACTGCTGCTATTTCTGTCTGGCTTTGCTGCTTGCAAAAAAAAGCGCCAACAGCTTTTTGCTGAGGCGCTTTTTTTGTTAACTGTTGAGTGTTGGCTGCTAACTCTTAACGATGAGATTCTAGGCGACTGTGCGGGCTAGCAAGACGGGACAGTTGGCATAAACTCGCACGTAGTCTGATAGCGAATTTCCCAGGAGTCGATCGATATCCACAAAGCTTTTGGCAACGTTGGGCCGCCGATCCGGGGAACCGATAACCAACAAGTCGGCATTCAAGTCGTCTGCAATCCGACAAATTTCTTCCCCTGGCTTGCCTGTAGCACTCACACAGCGGTAGCTAACTCCCATTTGTTTCGTTATTGCTACTGCTGGAGCCAATACCGAGTCTTTTTCAGCACTTGCTGTTGAATCTTCGCTGGATTTTCCCGTCAAATCTTTGGTGACGTGTACTAAAACTATCTCTCCGCCACTGACTCCTTTGACCAAAGATAGCGCAAGCTGCAATGACTGTTTGGCAGCTTCTGATTTGTCTACCGCCACCATGACGCGCTTGAGTTTTTTGACGTAGATGTCGTCTTTTACTAACAGCATTGGTCTGGATGTTAGCTGGAAAACGTACTGGCTGACTGAGTTTTCCAAAATCGATTGCAGCCGTCCGAGTCCCCGAGAACCCATAATTACTAAGTCGGATTTTTCTTCTTCTGCGACTTGGCAAACTGTTGTTTTCGGGTCTCCCTGTTTGAGCCGGGGATTGACTTTGCTGGGATCTATTTTCAAAGACTGGACTGCTTGTGCTAAAATCCTGCCTCCTTCTTCCAACTTCTCGGCCATGCCATCGGAGGTTACTTGGGGCGGCACGACGTGCAAGACGGTGACAGAGGTTTGTTGCAAGGAAGGGATGTCCATCAACATATTAAACATCTCTTCGCACAAGCCGCGACCGGCTACGGCTACTAAAATTTTTTCTATCATAGTTTTGGCGGTAAAAATAGTTGAGTTTTCTTGTGCGACGCTCTAACTAGGGCGTTGGTACTCGAGTTGCTTAATGTCAAGCATAAGCCTGAAGTTTGCTTTATGATTTGTAGAAATGTAGCGTTTTGGAACAATTTGTAACGTGTTAGAGAACGATCGAACTCAACCAGAACTCGCACCGACTGGTGCCATTCAAAATCGCCGCGGGATCGACTCAGAGGGCTGGTTTGAATATTTGGTGCGAGTGTACCCTCACCATACTGACTACAGCGGTGTGGTTTGGCACGGGACTTATCTGGCTTGGATGGAGGAAGCTAGGGTGGAAAGTTTGCGATCTCTCGGCATCGAGTATGCAGACTGGGTGGCGCAGGGTTTGGAATTGCCCGTGGTGGAACTGTCGCTGCGCTACCACCGCTCTGTAAAAATGGGTCAATCTGTGGCAGTCAGAACGCGAATAGCTGCTAGCGAGGGTGTGCGGCTGCTTTGGGATTACGAAATTCGATCGGCTGATACTCAGGAGTTATATGTGACAGCACAGGTAACTTTGGTGGGTGTCGATCGCGACAAAGGTAAGATTATGCGTCAATTACCCCCAACAGTGCAGGCAGCTTTAGCAAAGTTGGCCATCAACCCTTAGACTTATCTATTAGATCTCCCCAATAACTTTTGTGGAGCACGCATCCTGGCGGCCTTTGACTGTATTTTTTGGAGATATCTATTGGGGGTCATGGCTCAAGTTTGTATAAGGTATTGTGCCCTCGGCGATGCCAGCCCCTTTTTCAAGATGTTGTTAGTACCTAAATTGATCGTAGATTATGATTCAAATTCTTGATTCTACCTTGAGAGAGGGAGAACAAACCCCGGGAGTTTATTTCGCACCTGAAACAAAGTTAAAAATTGCGGAGTTTTTAGACCACATAGGAGTTGATATTATTGAAGCTGGCAATCCTGCTGTAGATAGCGAAATTGCTTTAGCCGTTACCCGCATTGCCAATGCTGGACTAAAAGCAAAAATAGGCGCTCATTCGCTCTGCCGAATAGATGATGTTAAAAAAGCCCTGGATTGTAATGTCAGCTTTTTAGGCGTGTTTTTTAGTGTATCCTCTCAACGATTGCAATGCGACTATAACATCTGTTTAGATGAAGCCCTAGATAAAATTGTGGAAGTAATAAGTTATGCTAGAGAGCAGAATGATAGTTTATTGATTCGCTATACGCCGGAAGATACAGTTCGCTCTCCTCTGAAAAATGTGATTGAGGCGGCTAGTGCAGCAGTGCAGGCTGGAGCTAATATAATCAGCATAGCTGATACGACTGGATATACAACCCCATTTCAACAAAAACGTAGTATTTATTATTTTGTCAAAATTCTGAAGGAGGAACTAGCCAAACGAGAATTATATCCACAAATAGAAGTTCATTGCCACAACGACCGAGGTTTAGCTTTAGCAAATGCCTTGGATGCCTTCAGAGCGGGAACAGATATTATTGATGTCAGCGTGATGGGACTGGGAGAAAGAGCTGGTATAGTGGATTTGGCTGAGTTACTAATAAATTTATCCGACCTTACTGAGGAGAAAAACTTTTGGAAACTAGGATATTTGAAAGATTTGTATAATTTGGTAAGCGAGTATTCTCATGTACCTATTTCTCCTCATCACCCTGCCGTGGGGAAAAATGCTTTTACCCATTATGCAGGTGTTCACGTTACGGCAATGGCAAAAGATGAGCACCTATATCAAAGTTTAAATCCAGAAATTTTGGGAATTAAAAGTAGTATAGCATTAGGGATGCAATCCGGCTTGACTGCTGTAGAATTAGCTCTAAAGCAGATTGGCAGGGAGGAACTGGCGGAAAACAAATATTTAGTAGCTAAGATTCTTAAAAAAATCAAAGAAATTGCTAAAAGAGGAACCCCAATCGATATCGATAAAGAATTTATAGAAATTATAGATAATTGCTAATTGACAGCAGCACCTATCAAGTAAAAAATGCTATAGTTTGGATGATTTCAGAATAATACCCACCTCTCCCTAGATAGTAATAATGTCAACAACCCCAGCAGAAAACTCTAACGAATTAAAGCCAGAAGAGAAGAAAACATCTGAAAAATGGTGGACTACAGTTGGTATTGGTATTGGTGTATTCATTTTTGCTTTGGATGTGTATATAGTTAACTTGGCTTTGCCAGTTATGGTTGAATCTCTCCATACCAGTTTTGCCACGAGTCAATGGATAGTTTTAAGTTACTTGCTGGCAATCGCCATATTTGTAATATTGGTATCAAAATTAGGTGATATCTGGAACAAAAAGCGATTGTACATTATTGGCTTAACAATCTTTACGCTCAGTTCGCTATTGTGTGGAATGGCGCCAAATGTCGGGTTTTTAATAGCGTTTCGAGGATTGCAAGGAATAGGTGCTGCGTTTTTATCTGGCTTGGGAACTGCGATGATTGTGGAGGCATTTCCAGCGGCAGAGCGGGGATTGGGACTAGGTATTAGAGCGGGAATTTACGGAATGGGGATTACCTTGGGGCCCGTGGTAGGAGGACTGCTGATGAGTGTGGGAGGCTGGCCTTTAATTTTCTGGGTGAATGTTCCGATTGGGATTTTTGCCATTTTGATTGTGGCTTGTTTTGTACCGAATTCTGCGATTAGTGGAAACCCAGAAAACTTTGATATCATCGGTACGCTGATATTGACCATAGTCTTAACTTCTTTTATTCTTGGCATTACCCTATTACAGAAGGGTAATTCTTATATTGCCATAAATATGCTCGTTTTTTCTGTCGTCAGCTTGATTGGCTTTTTATGGTTTGAATCCCGAATAGCAGCACCAATGATCGACTTGAAAATATTTCAATCCGTAGAGTTTAGCCTGGGCTTAACGCTACGTTTTATTGCAAATTTCGCGATCGCAGGTGTCATCTTTATCCTTCCTTTTTTCTTCACCTTCCTTGAACACTATTCAACTCAAAAATCTGGTTTTTTAATGGTAGTACCGTCACTTCTGATTGTGACGACTGCGCCTATTGCGGGTATTCTTTCCGACCGTTTTGGCACGCAGCTAATTACTTTAATTGGTCTAGTATTTATGGCAATTGGATGTTTTTTAATCAGCAGATTCGATACTGAATTAACTGTCATCAAGTATATTTTGGGGATTATTCCCTATGGGGTAGGAGTGGCGATGTTCAACTCTCCTAACAATAGCTCTATTATGGGAGCTGCACCAAAAGAGCGATTAGGTATTGCTTCGGGATTGTTGTCATTTTCGCGGATATTAGGGCAGATGCTGGGAGTACCAATAGTAGGTGCTTTGTTCTTCTTTACCACAAGTTTTAGCGCTAATTTTGCACCGAATATCGATATTAGCAATGCGCCTGTACAAGCATTACTTTTTGCTACACATACTACTTTTTTGGTGCTTGGGGTTTTATTAATAGTTTCGACAATGTTGGCAACTTTGTTTTGGTGGAGAGAAAATAAAAAAGTGGCTATCCTCTAAAAATCATTTGCTGTTGATTTTAGTGAGAAGTTGATTTTAGTGAGAAGTTTTCATGTTTAATTCAGTTCTAATTGCTCACTTCCCAGGGATTGCAGCCCTTTCTTTTTCATCATTTGAAAAATGTTGTAAAATCCGTTAGCGCGGGAAGGTATCAAACTCACACTCAATCCCGTGTCTTGAATAAAATCTGGGGTAATGGTGACAATTTCAGCAGGCGTTAATCCGCTCAAACCTTCCACCAGCAAGCCAACTAATCCTTTGACTAACTGAGCGTCTGAATTGCCTTGATTCAAAACTTTTCCGTCTGCCAAATTTGCAGTAATATAAACTTGCGACACGCAGCCAAAAACTTTGTTTTCCGGCAGTTTATCGCTTTCGGGAAATGCTGGGAGTCTCTTGGCATACCACAGCAGTTGTTAGTAGCGCTGTTTCGGATCGGAATGTCGCTGAAAGCGCTGGACGATTTTAGCTAGGGGTGCGGGTAGCGTCGATCGATAAATTTGCTGGCTTTGGGCGACGATTTAGCTGTTGGTTTGGGGGTTTCGCTGGTACGATCGCGCTTATTGATAGGGGGGTTGCTACTTTGCTAGCTGCGAGTGTTGTCATCATCGGCGGATTGATTGGTTTTGTGGGATTGGTTGTGCCTCACGGGGTGCGTTTGTTGCTTGGTAATGAATATCGGTTTGTGTTGCCAATGAGTGCGATCGGCGGTGCTTCGGTATTGAATTTTGCTGATTTTTTGGCTCGTTTGGGTGGGGTAGAATTGCCTGTGGGTACGGTTACGGCTTTGTTGGGTTCTCCGTTGTTTGTCTGGCTGCTTTATCGGCGTTCTAGTCAGTAGGAAAGAAGGAAGAAGGAAGAGGGAAGAAGGAAGAGGGAAGAAGGAAAATGAAAAAAATCAAATGTTAGGCTTTTGTTATTTCTTATTTTTCCCCTATTTTGAATTCCTTATTTTCATTTTTCAAGTCTCAATTTTCAAATCTCAATGCTTAAGGATCAATTCCCAATTACTAAAATACAATGTCTTTACAAATTAAAAAATTAACTGGGGGTTACTTGGATTATTTGCTGACTCAGCATATCGAGATTATTCCTCATATTGTGGATTTGCTGCATTAATGAGGCTTGCAGGGTGCGGATGGCGCACCTTACCTGTAAACAAAAGGTATTTGTAAATAAATATAAATTGTTGAACCAAGTTAATACAGGCTTGCAAGTTGTGATAGCTTTGAGTAAGATAGCGATTTGTTGATGTCCATTTTTTGGGCAAGCATCAAGATTAATCAATTTATATCAATTAGATACAACAAATGGAAGGATTACTTGTATTCATAGGATTTGGAGCAGGGGTCTTAGTCTGCTGGCTAATTTTGAATAAGCGAAATTCCCGCAATTTGGTGCGTATAAAGGGTTCGGAGGAAGCCATCTCGAATTTGGAGGCTCAGTTGGATTCCAGGAATTTGGAATTGCGGCAAAAGATGCAGGATGAAAATCAGCTAAATTCTGAATTGTCCGAGTTGCAAAGTCGGTTGGAAACTGTGACTCGCGAGCAAGATTTTTTAAATAATCGAGTGTCGGAAATGGAAGAATTTTTGGGAGGAATTGCCCAGGAGCGATCGCAAATTGATTCTCTCATTGCTGAGTTGCAGTTAGAAAATGCTCAACAAGCTGAGTCGCAGTTAGCAGAAGTGGCAGAACTTCAATATCAGTTAGAAGTTGCGGAGCAGGAGCGATCGCAGCTTAACGATCAATTGCTGGAAATGCAAGCAGAGTTAGAGGCGGTTGATGCAGAACGCTCTCAATTTCACGCTCTGCTGTCTGAATTTGAGAGTCAGTTGCAAACTGCTAGTCAAACCAGATTGCAGCTACAAAACCAGTTGTTGGAAATTCAAATTAAGTTCGATCGCTCGATTGAAGAGGGGGAGGAACTTCAGTCTCAACTTTTGAGCGTGCAAGCTCAACAGGAAGTAGTCGAAAAAGAGCGATCGCAACTGCAATCGGAATTAGAAACAGCTAACAGAGAGCGATCGTACCTTTACTCTCAAATCTCGGAATTTCAAAATCAAATCTATATAGCTAATCAGGCTCAAAATCAACTGCAATCTCAAGTAGCGGAATTAGAAAATCATTTAGAAACCGTCTATCAAGAACGCTTGCAGCTAAATTCGCAGCTCTCCGAATTGCAAACCAACTCTCCAGCGGGCGAGCAAGAATCTCAAGAACCTGAAGTAGAGCCAAATTGACGAGAAATCAAAGATAGGACAAAAGTCCTCCCTACAAACTTTAGAATAGTTATGCCATGAGACATAATATTACTCCTAAATTCCTAACAATCGAGCTGGATTTTCCTTCATCATTAAATCTATTTCGCGTTGAGAAATGCCTTCCTCTATCAATTTTTTCACAAATAACTTGTAGCCTTCTGCTGGTAAAGGATCTGGTTTTCTGCCCAAATCCGTGCTCATAACAAAATGCTCGGCTCCGATTAGTTTAATCGCTGCTGCCATCTTACTAATAGAAACTTGATGCCAGTTTTTGTGTCCCTCGTCAGCAGCATTTTCTCCCATCAAATCGTTAACAAATGCTAGTTCTAGAAAAGCTCCCATCTGGGCGGCTCTTTGCATATTTTCTAAGGACAAACCGGGTACATCTGCCATTGCGTGGGTAATCAGGATGTTCTTAATGTTGAGAAGGCTGGCTTCAGTGACAACCGCCATCACTTCTTCTGAGGAAATATGACCGGTTTCCAATACCAAATTCTCTTTTGCTACAATCTTCAACACCGCTGCTGTTTCCGGTAAAACATTGCCATTTTCCGCAACTTTAATCCCAATTCCAGGCTGGTGAAAAACCTGCAAGTGATGCTCAGCATCAACCGTTGGCAGCCACACTATTTTACCGTATTTGCCACCGATGCGGTGCATTGCTTCTACAGCATCGGGATTAATGCCACCGACAGCATGATTGAGAACGACTCCCCCGAAAACTTGGATTTCTGGTATTATTTTATTCACCAAAACTGCCCGCGCTGCTGTACTGGCATAATGATTTTTCAATACAACAGCTTTCATGTGCGATCGCGCCGCTGACTTAGCTACCTCAAAATCGTCTAAGCTGCGGGGAATCACATCAGGAGAAGAATGGATGTGAAAGTCGATCGCACCTTCAATAATACTCTCTTGTGAATTAGCAAACGGCGGCTCTCCTACAGCATACAGTGGCAAAGAAAAGGAAGAGAAAATTAGCCAAAATACCGCTGTTATTCTGATGATGTAAACCGCCAAATAGTAAACCTCCGAATATAATTCGGGGCTACACAAACAAAGTCCGCCTGCGCGGACTGAAGAATTGGATTTAAATAATTTATAGAAAAGATTGAACCGCATTTGCTAAAGCTGCTGCATTCTCTTCGTGCATACCCAATGAACCGGGAATAACTCGCGATTCAACACCCGGTAATTCCGTTAATGCTTCCATTTCAGCCTTAGATTTGGGTGGCGCATTTTCAGCAATTACAACCATCACCGGCACTGCTAACTGTTGAAATTGATCTGTAAATTCCGATCGCACTTTTGCCGGATCTAAACCACCAGTCACGAAGGCGGCGGAACCGTACCTAGCACCGGGTTTTTGCGTCACTTGCCATTTGCTTTGGATGAAATCCGGCGTGACTTTAGCTGCATCGACATAGACGTGGCGGCGGTACATGAGACTGAGAAATGACGGCGCAGTGTTCAGTTTGTAAAGGAATTGACCGATTAAGGGCGATCGTACTAATTCTCTCACGATTCCATGCCACCCGCTTTGCTGTTTGCTCATCGTCGGCAAAGGCCCGCGCCAAGTCGGTGCAGCTAACACAATCTTTGACCATACATTGGGCTTTGATTGCGCTAATTGCATCGCATAACCGGCAGCGTGACCTGCAGCAACTACAGCAACAGGACTATTAAAATTTGACTCAACAAAATCCTTGAGAAATTGATGGTATAATTGCGGTTGATAGTCGGTTCGCGGGCGATCGGATTCGCCAAAACCCGGCCAATCTAAGCTCACAACTTGAAATTTAGGAGCTAACAATTCTGCTAAAGGACGCATTTCTTCTCGCGTCGAAACCGTACTGAAAGCAGGCAGAAGCAATACAGGATTTCCCTGTCCTCTGGTTTCGTAAATAACTTTAATTTGGGTTTCGTTCCAATTCCAGAGATATTCTTGAACTGCGGCGGGATAGTTGCCAGAACCTGATTTTGTTAAATCTGTAGTTTGAGTCATGGCTGTTTATTCTTTTAATTTGCTTCGGCTTGCTTGTTCAATTCACAAGCAAGTGCCTTATTTTTCATCATTTGAAAAATGTTGTAAAATCCGTTAGCTCGGGAAGGTGTCAGACTGACATTCAATCCCGTGTCTTGAATAAAATCTGGGGTAATGGTGACAATTTCAGCAGGCGTTAATCCGCTCAAACCTTCCACTAGCAAGCCAACTAATCCTTTGACTAACTGAGCGTCTGAATCGCCTTGATACAAAACTTTTCCGTCTGCTAAATTTGCAGTAATATAAACTTGCGATACGCAGCCAGAAACTTTGTTTTCAGGCAGTTTGTCGCTTTCGGGAAATGCTGGGAGTCGCTTGGCATACCACAGCAGTTGTTCGTAGCGCTGTTTCGGATCGGAGTGTCGCTGGAAGCGCTGGACGATTTTAGCTAAGGCTGCGGGTAGCGCGGTGTTTGCGGACATGATTCCAAGTAGCAGTTTATTTGGCTAATATTATAAATTTTATTGTAGCAGCAGGTGCGATCGATTTGCAACATCGGCGTTGCTCTGCATTCATCTGGTCGCGCTGAAGCCGTCTTCAGGTGAATGGGTTATTGTTATTGTAGTTAACGAGTTCGAGCGTTCAAAACAGAGGAAATATGGTATTTAGTGCTGTTAACGAAGATTGGTGTCGAGTCGTAATGAACCGCGAAACGCGCAGAATTGTTAAAAGCTTGCAGCCCGAGGAATTGAATGTATTAGAAATTTCTGGCAAGAGTTGGGGTAATTGGGAGTATTTCAAAAGCTATAAATCGCTCAAATATCCCGATTTTGATATTTGCACGTCTTGCCTCGACGAAACATTTGATTTGATAATTGCCGAGCAGATATTTGAACATTTACTTTGGCCTTACCGCGCTGGGAGAAATATATATAAAATGCTCAACAGCAACGGTTACTTTTTAATAACCACACCATTTTTAATTCGCATTCACGATTATCCTACAGACTGCTCTCGCTGGACAGAAACTGGCATCAAATACTTGCTTGCTGAATGCGGTTTTAATTTAGAAAACATTCAAACAGGAGCCTGGGGAAACCGAGCTTGTGTAGTGGCAAACTTTGCGAGGTGGGAGCTTTACAATCCCTCCATTCATTCGCTAGCAAACGAGCCGGATTTTCCCTTGGTAGTTTGGGCGATCGCACAGAAATAACTCTGCAAAAAGGCTATTTATCTAAAAGCAAAGCGGTATAATATATTGTGAAAAAAATTTGGCTAAAATATCGAGTTATTCAGGCAGTTGTATTCTTAGGATTGGGTTTGCTGTTAACCATCGCCCTTTCGCTTTCTTTTGGTGCGGTGCCGATGAGTGCAGATCAATTGTGGCAAGCATTTCTGCACCGAGGTGATGCTGTCAATCAAACTATTTTCTGGGAATTGCGTTTGCCCCGAGTTGCGGCAGCGCTGACGGTTGGTGCGGCTTTGGGAATGTCGGGGGCTTTGCTGCAAGGGTTGCTCCGTAACGGTTTAGCCGATCCTTTTGTATTAGGAATTTCGGCTGGTGCAGGGTTGGTTGCGATTACCATGCTGACTTTGGGAATATTTCAAACTTGGGTGCCTTTGGCGGCTTGGATAGGTGCTATTTTAACTTCGATGCTGGTCTACTTTTTGGGGAAAACTAAAACGGGGATTTCTGTTGAACGTTTAGTTTTAGCTGGTGTGGCTGTGAGTTCTCTGTTTGGGGCAATACAAACTACGCTGCTGCTGTTAGCTGAAGACAGCCGCTTGCAAGCTGCTTTGAATTGGTTGATCGGCAGTTTGAACGGTCGCGGTTGGTCAGATTTGCAGGTTGCTGCACCTTATATTTTGGCGGCTTTGCTGTTAGGATGTTTTTTGGGGCGATCGATAAATTTGCTGGCTTTGGGCGACGATTTAGCTGTTGGTTTGGGGGTTTCGCTGGTACGATCGCGCTTGTTGATTGGGGGTGTTGCTACTTTGCTAGCTGCGAGTGCTGTCAGCATCGGCGGATTGATTGGTTTTGTGGGATTGGTTGTGCCTCACGGGGTGCGTTTGTTGGTTGGTAATGATTATCGGTTTGTGTTGCCCATGAGTGCGCTCGGCGGTGCTTGGGTGCTGACTTTTGCGGATTTTTTGGCTCGTTTGGGTGCGGTAGAATTACCTGTGGGTACGGTTACGGCTTTGTTGGGTTCTCCGCTGTTTGTCTGGCTGCTTTATCGGCGTTCTAGTCAGTAGGGAAGAAGGAAGAAGGAAGAGGGAAGAAGGAAGAAGGAAGAGGGAAGAAGGAAGAAGGAAGAAGGAAGAGGGAAGAAGGAAGACGCAAAATTAATTACCGATTACCGATTACCAATAACCAATAACCAATAACAAAATATAATGTCTTTAGAAATTCAAAATTTAACTGGGGGTTACGGCGAAGTTACGATCGCCCACAACATCACTTTATCTTTACAACCTGGTGAGTGGTTGAGTCTCATCGGTGCCAACGGTTCTGGTAAGTCTACTTTCTTGAAGTTAGTTAGCCGCATCCTAACTCCGCAGCAAGGAAGTGTGTTGCTTGATGGCAAAGCAATTCATACTCAACCTGCGGCTGTTGTCGCTCAAAAATTAGCGATTTTGCCGCAGCAGCAAACAGTGCCAGAAGGTTTGACGGTACGGCAATTAGTTAGTTTGGGGCGTTCTCCTCATCAGGGTTGGTGGCAGTGGGAGTTGAGCAAGGAAGATACGGAAAAAGTGGAAGTTGCGATCGCTCAAACTGGGATTGAGGAATTTCGCGATCGCCCTGTCGAACAACTTTCTGGAGGCGAACGCCAGCGCGCTTTCCTCGCCTTAGCTTTGGCTCAAAATCCGCAAGTTTTGCTATTAGATGAACCTACTACTTATTTAGATATTTGCTATCAGTTGCAATTGTTAGAGTTGCTTAACCAACTAAATCTAAAACAAAGATTGACGATTATTACTGTGCTGCATGAAATTAATTTAGCTGCTAGGTACAGTTCCAGGATTGCTATGTTAAATAAAGGGGAACTTTTTTGTGTAGGAACTCCCGCAGAAGTTTTAACTCCTGATAATTTAGCTCAGATTTTTGGCGTAGAAGCTATCATTTTAGAAACTTCTGTAGGCTTGCAGATTTGTGCGATCGCTCCTACTCTTCACACTTAATTTTTTTATGATAAGTATAACCTTGCCCTAGCACTAAGTTCTCAATTTACTCATAATTATTTCTATTAACTGATTGCCGCAATCCGCTGTTCTATCTGAGTGCCACAGGCTTTAAACTATAGTCATTTCAAATAAATGTGAGACAGAGGTCAGATCATGATAAAATCGCTAAAAATAGTTAATTATAAAAAAAT
>NZ_JAUBQD010000062.1:0-40707 GCF_036701085.1 Microcoleus sp. Pol7_A1 | reverse complement strand
ACCCGTGTAAATGCCGCCACCAAAACCGGCAACATTATTATTGACTTGGCAATTTTCTAAAGTTAAAGTGCTGCTACCTCCTGTTTGAATGCCACCACCGGCGCTAGTTGTCTGATTGTTGGGGTCAGTACCAGAAACTTTGCCGTTGGCAACAATCAGGTTTTTTAGAGTAACATTGGTTGAACCTTCGGTAAGGATCACCCGCGAAGCATTGTTGCCGCTGATGGTTAAATTTGCTGCACCAACTGCATCAATTGTCAAGTTTTTGTTGATAACAAGTTGACCGGAAGTGAGAGTAATTGTTTGGCTGGCAAGAGTGGAGGCAAATTCAATGGTATCGCCGGTCGCTGCGGAGGCGATCGCATCTCTCAATGAACCCGGCCCGCTATCATTAGTGTTAGTAACGGTAATAGTCTTTAAAGTTCCTCGGTAATCAGCCATTGCCTCTGGAGTCAAGGCTAGCGGTGCTTCAATATCACCCTTGGCAAACTCCAAATTCCAGTTACCGCCGCGGCCAGTGCGATCGTTAGATGCCGCAATATCAGCCCCGGTTAACTCGATCAGGCGATCGACAAAATCGCTTCCCGATCTCGCAGCAACATCGCAACCGTAAAGTACAATATCTGCTTGGTCGCTCAGGGCATTTCGCCACTCTTGCAACTGGCTTTCATATTGCGGCAAATTATCCGAATTCAACGTCGCAGAACCTAGCTGCAAGCTGCCAGAATTGCCGTGAGAAAAAATGTGAACTTGGTCTACAGTTCCTCCCGCAGCAGAAATTGTTTGCAGTTTTGCAGTAATTTGCTCGACTCCGTTGCCATTTTTATCTAAAATGATGATCTCTGCGCCTGGAAGCACGCCACCCGCAAGAGTTTGATAGTCATCTAAGTCGGAATCAATGAAGACAATAGATTTAGAACGAGAATTGCGGATCGCAGATTGTGAATCAATACTGGCAAAAGTTGAGTTCATTTCGCATACCCTATGAGAATGTTTGCTATTTGCTGGTAGATTCACCTTGAAAGCAGAAGGCTAGAGATGCAGAATGCAGCCGACAGAAGGCCGAATTAAAACCTCAATTATCAATCTGGGAGATGAAATTTTAGGGAAAATTTTTCTTTTTCTTCCTGCCTTAAATCCGAGACTTGTATCCATAATTACAGCGTATCCCAGGTTGATGAAGCACTAGGGACACGGCAGTGCCGTGTCCCTACGGGAATCGATCGATAGGCGGGTGTACTTCATAAAGCTGCAATCTGCTGTAGGTTTTGCTGTGTAAGGATTGCGAGTTTTCTAGCCATTAACCGCAGAGGATGTAATGTAAATATCCCTGGACGTAGAACCTCTATATCGCAGGTTTGGAATGCGCACCTTACCGATATAAGTAGCGCATCATACCATTTTGGAGCCTTAGTCCTGGTAAATTCAGAAAACATATCTGCGGTTCCGAATCCTGAGAATTGCTCTAGCTAGTACCTCATACATTTGTCTTACTGAAAACCAGGAAAGCCGCATCAAAGCTTGGTCAGTTTAGCTTGTTTGCCCATCGCAAAAAATTCCAAACAATCCGAAATTTAGTTATTGAGAAAGCTTGCTTTATTCGGGTGGTGCTTATAGCGCACCTACCCGAAGTTGCGCTGGTAGTAAGGTGCTTATGGAGCACCCTACCACAGGCAGTTAGATTGTTACCTGAGTGAAATCGCTAGCGGTGAGAATACCGGGCGTAACACCGTTAAGCTTGGCTAACAATTGATTGGTGTCCGTCACGCTAATCAAAGTCTGATTGTTGCTAGAAGTGATGGTGAGTTGATTGAAACTCAAACCAGGATTCAACCCAATTAAATCCTCACCCTTTTGGAAATCGGTAATGATGTCGCTACCCAAACTTTGATTTAGGAAAAATACATCATTTCCCGAACCGCCAGTCAAAGTATCATCCCCAACATCGCCGGAAAGGAAATCGGAACCAGCACCGCCGCTGAAAATATCATTGCCTTTGCCACCGTACATAGTATCGTTACCGATGTCGCCGCAGAGCACATCGTTTTCATTGCCGCCTAACAGCAAGTCGTTGCCCTCACCGCCATCGAGACTGTCGTTTTCTTTGCCGCCGTAAAGCGTGTCATTTCCCAGTTGACCAAAAATTAGGTCTGCACCTTCATTGCCAAACGCAATATCGTTGCCGTTTCCAGCATTAATGGTGTCATTTCCTAAGTTGCCTAAAATGTAGTCGTCGCCATCTTCGCCCAGCAAGATATCGTCATCTTTGCCACCAAAAATGGTGTCGCTGCCAAGGCCGCCGGCAACAGTATCTTTGCCGAGATCTCCCCTTAAAAAATCGCTGCCATCAGCGCCAACAACAGTGTCATTATCTTTGCCGCCGTAGATGGTATCGTTGCCAGCGCCACCAGAGATGAAATCGCTACCTTCATTGCCGAAAAGCGAGTCGTTATCTGCACCGCCGTCAATGTTGTCATTGCCGCCCATGCCGTAAAGAGTGTCGTTACCAGCAAGCCCGTTAATTGACTCGTTGATGCCACCGCCCATGATGAAATCGGAACCTTCACCGCCGTTGAGAGTTTGTTGGACGGGGTTCGCGGTGATGGCAGCAACGTCGAGTTGCGGGGCGTTGAGGTCATCCAGCAGACCAGCATCCGAGGCCGGAGTAGGAGTGGGCGCGGGCGTCGGAGTTGGCGCCGGTGGTGTCGGAGTAGGAGTGGGCGCGGGCGTCGGAGTTGGCGCCGGAGTCGGTGTCGGAGTTGGTGTCGGCGCCGGAGTCGGAGTTGGCGCCGGAGTCGGTGTCGGAGTAGGAGTTGGCGCCGGAGTCGGTGTCGGCGCGGGCGTCGGTGTCGGAGTCTCAGTCGGAATAGGAGTTGGGGCCGGCGTCGGAGTTGGCGTCGGTGGTGTCGGAGTAGGAGTTGGCGCAGGCGTCGGAGTCGGCGTCGGTGGTGTCGGAGTAGGAGTTGGCGCAGGAGTAGGAGTCGGCGCCGGAGTCGGTGTCGGAGTTGGAGTAGGTGCCGGAGTCGGTGTCGGCGCCGGAGTCGGTGTCGGAGTTGGTGTCGGCGCAGGCGTCGGAGTCGGCGCCGGAGTCGGTGTCGGAGTTGGTGTCGGCGCGGGCGTCGGAGTTGGCACCGGGACGACACTACCTCCCAATTCAAAAGATCCGCTGTCAACGATCGCACCTGGAATGCTGTCGCCATCTTGAGGGCGAGTCACGCCGCGCTGATCCGTAGCCGGTGCGCCGGTGGCAATCCCTTTATCAATTGCCGGACTTCCTGTCAGCAGCGGCCTGACTAAAGCGCCGTTGAGGTTTTGCAAAGGACCGAGTAAAGGGTCTGCGATCGTCACACTTGTCGTCACCTTGGTATCGGTGTTAATCACCGGCCACTGAAAATTCCCTCCTTGATCGCTATATTGGGCCGTGGTGTGTTGCTGAATGCCCCAAGGGTTTCCTCCGTTGCCCGCTGTATTGTTGGAAAAAATCGTGTTTTTGAGGGTGACATTATTGGCATCGGCGAAGATACCTCCACCAACCCAGCCGGCGTAATTATCGGCGATCGTCGTGTTAACAATAGTTGTGGGTGCACCAAGAGTCATTGCACCGCCGAGTTTGTCGTAGCCATCAGGCACAGTAGTAGGAACTGAGTTGCCAGAAAACGTACTGTTAGTAATCGTAGTAGGGGCATTTCGCATCCACAGACCGCCACCTTGATTGCCGGCTTTGTTGCCCGCAAAGGTGGTGTTGGCAATGGTCAATCCCTGGTTGGTGCTGTCGCTCAAAATCGTTACCCCACCACCGTTTCCAGCATTTCCACCGTTGGGTAGCGCCATAACTTCGTTATTTTGGAAGGTGGTGTTTTCCAAAATTACATTGTCCTGGCTACCGGTGAACAGATAAGCTGCTCCGCCTTCGCCTCGCCCTTTGTTGTCTTGAAATACGCTTTTGGTAATTTTAATTGTGCCGGAAGGCTCGTCAGTAGAACTGGCTCTGTCTGTGTAAATTGCGCCGCCGAAACCCCTTAAAAAAGAATTGCCGTTGGGATCGTTTGGGGCGAACTGGCCTGCGGTGGTGTCGTTGCCGATGAATCGCGAGTTTTCAACTGTTAACTTGCCGTTGAGGCTATTAATTGCGCCGCCGTTAATTCCTAAGTTGTTGGTGAAGTCGCTGTTAACAACGGTGAGGTTTTTATTACTTGCAAAAGCAATACCGCCAGCGCCACGTTCATCGTTGGTTGCAGTGGCTTTATTTCCGGTGAATTTACTGTTGGTAACGGTCAGGGTGTTGTTCCAGCCGCTGAAGATTGCACCGCCACCTTTATCAGCAACGTTGTTGGTAAACTGAACGTTTTCTACGGTCATCGTTACTTCGTCAGTTGTACCGATCGCACCCCCGTTATCAGCCGTTTTGCCGTTAGTAATAATGAGGTTTTTGACTGCAAAATTGGTAGCAGTCGCAACGTTGGCATTGACAAAAAAGGCGCGGGATGCGTTGTTGCCACTGATAGTTAAACCCGCTGCCGCGGTGCCGTCAATGGTGATGTTTTTGCCAACGGGAATATCGAGTTGACCGCTGGTGAGGGTAATAGTTTGGCCGGCTAAACCTGGAGCGAAGGTAATTGTATCCCCTGCAACAGCGGTGGCGATCGCAGCCCTTAATGAACCGGGCCCGCTATCGCTATTGTTGGCTACTACGATCGTAGCTAAATCACCTTGGTAACTTGCCATAGCCTCGGCTTGCAAGGCTATGGGAGATTCAATTTTGCCAGAAGCAAATTCTAAATTCCAGTCGCCGTCGCTGCCGGTTATGTTGGTGGAAGCGGCAACGTCAGCCCCGGTTAATTGACTGAAGCGAGCGACGAAATTAGCACCCGAACCTGCGGCTACATCGCACCCGTACAGCATGATGTCTGCTTCTGGGCCTAGTGAACTTTGCCACGAGTCCAACTGGCTTTTGTATTGCTCTATGTTATCTGAACCCAGAGCGGTATTGCCAAGTTGTAGGCTGCCAGAACTGCCGTGAGAAATAATGTGAACCGAGTCAATAGCCCCGTTAGTAGAGGCGTATTTTTCAATTTCAGAGCTGATTTGTTCGATGCCGTTTTTGGTGCTATCGAGTATTACTACCTGTTGTCCAGGCAGCACTCCCGCTGCAATTGACTCGTAATCTTCCACGCCGGAGTCAATGAAGACTAAGGAGCGCGGTGGCAGTTTTTCAAAAGAAGATTGTGAGTTAACTTGAGCGAACGTAGAACTCATATTGGAGACTCCATTAAGGGCATTATTAGTAGATACACCCCGGAGAAATCTCATCAGGCTTATTTAATTATATCTTAACACCAAATTTGGATAAACTGCAATATTAAAATTTAATTTATTAAATTTATTATTATCCTAATTTACCTGTTGGCGCTGGTACTGACTGGGATTTTTTGTCGCTAACGCTGGAGAAGAGATACTCAAACTTATCGGGAAAATTTAAATAAATCCACCTTCTACCATTCCGACCTTTTCAGCCTGATTTGGCTAACGGTAGCCATTCTTTCAGGCATTACGAAATTGTGTAGGTAATTTCTCCTTCAATAATCCCTTTAAATTATATTTAGTAGTTTTCATTTGAGTGTGAAATTTTAGATATAGGCACAGGGTAGTAAGGTACTCATACCTGTATTTCCTGCAAAGAAAAACTTAATTATGTACATTTTGAAGAACTATATATACTTGGAAGCTGCTAGATTTTTGATACACCAAAATACTTATTAGAAGTGGGTTTGGTCGAATTTTTTACTAACAGTCTAAACTGTCTGATATTAAGTGCCAGTTAATCGCTGGGAATCAAGTTGTTTGTGCGCCGGCGCGGACTGTTTGATGACTGCCATCCTCACTACAAATGTGATTAGAATTATTCAGCGGGAGTTCATATGATTGATTGCAGGTTGAGTCAGATAAAATCGTTGATTTCGATCGCGCCTGTGTCCCCTAATTACAATTGCATTCAGACCAGTCCCCCTCAATTGCATCACTCTACTTATTACCAAATAGTCGATCGCGCCCCATACAGTTGCCGAGTGTGTCGCTATCTCGATCGGCATAACACGAACCAAGTCCCCTGTTTTTACTCAGAGAACTATGCGATTTTGGCAATTGACTTTTGTATCGTTCGAGGTAATCTGAACTGAGGATAACAAAGCCTAATTGCAGTTGGTTCGACCTGCCCTCAGAAGTTGTACGAACTTTGTCAATCTCTCTAAGGATAGAGGCATATTTTTGAAGTGCCGAGGTAATTTTCTCGATGCAGTCAGATGCCCCAGCCCAAATTATGGAAACAAAATATCCACCGTCATGGATGCTGGAGCCATTGAATACAAAGCTTTTGGATGGGGGATTTGCGTATTCCGAGGCGCGAGTCGTTTCCCTTAAAGAAGTCAACATATTCCGTCCTCCAAAAGTGTGTTTAGCGGTAGATACAGCCTTGGATTCAGAGCTTCTGAAACTGCCAGCGACCTTGTTTATTTCGCCCATTCTTATTTTACCTATCTATCAGTTTGCCCTATTTCTGCGGCACTGCCATCCGCGATCGCACGGAATTTATATTCTGCGTGTTTTCCCTTACTTCCGGCAAGCCAGCAATTACATATCGATCCTATATCCTATCGGTGATACCACTTTCAAAAAAGAATCCAACTGTAGGCACGTGCTTCAAACCTCAATAGTCTTCAGTCATTTCCATTCTTTCATCTAAAATCTAAAAGGGTATGGCAGTTAGTCGATCGACCGCGAAACTGCACCGCTCAAGATTCTGTGGAAGATGGCGGTTTTTTCCCTGCATTGCGAATATTAATAATCTTGTTCAGCGCCTCAAACCAAAAAGCAGCCCCCATAGAAATAGCTAGGCCGCTCAATATCCAACCAAACAATTTTGCCATCAAAGCCGGCCACAATAAATTCCCCTTGGCATCTCGTTCTAAGCTGTTCTGTTCGCTCCATCCAAAAGGCAGAGCTACCTGATCCAAAGCTCGATCGACATCCTGTTGAACTTTTGTCAGACTGGTTAAATTATTTGATTTAGTCTTAGCATTGTTTGCCACCAACTGCTCAGCGTACAAATTAACAGTCGATCGCAACATCGAATCCTTCGACAACCGATTAATAATATGAATGCTATCAGCATTAGCAGCGACAGCGATCGCAGTTCCGAGCAAAATCGCCACCCCTCTGGCATTGCGCTTGTAAACGCCAGAAGCGCGCTCCATCGATTGGTCAAACCAAATTTCAATTTCTTTCTGAAACCGCTGCAACTGCTCTTGAGTATCTCCGCCGCCTTTTTCAGCCCGCTGCGCTAAAATATAAAGGCTGCGTTTCAAAGATTCTGGCATACGGTCCAAGGTTTCTTGAATTTGTTGATAAATCGGACTCTCCTCTTTTATCTCCATAATTTCTGCTACCGTAGCTTGACTTTTTTTAACCGTATTTAACAGATTGCTGAAACTCGGTTGCAGTTGCCCTAGCAGTGCCACCCGCTCAATTTGGCTGTCAAAACGAGCCTTCACAAATGCCATCTGCCTCTGAAATTCTCTCCCCCCCAGCTCAGTTTCTGGTAGATAAACCTGAGAATCCTTAATATAAAATCCTAGCTTTTCCGACATTCGATCTAAGCTGTTGTTCAAACTTCCTAAATTGTTTTGATAATCTTCAACAACTCGATTAAACTCCGCCGTCAGCCACCCAAATTCTTGATCGATAATCGGTTTAGTTGAATCGGGCAAATTCAAATTTTCTCCAATCATTTGAATTTGTGCCAACTGTAAGTTTTTAAATTTTTCCAATCGGGTTTTAGAGATAGAGCCGATCAAACTTGAAACCTTTAAAGTATCCAAAAGGCTAGCAGAAAAACACTCTGCTGGAATATAAGAAGGCCCACTGGATTTATTGCCGAAAACATTTTTAGTACCCGTAACTGCGTGGTACAAATCCCCCATGCGGTGCGTAACAGAGCGGAAGCCCTCTGATAAAAGCCCCTTCGCTCCCTGATTCAAATCTTTGATAATCGGATTGGCGTAAATCGAATGGGCTAAATGTCCGACTCGCTTAAATTGCAGGGGATCTTTTGCACCTTCGTTGCCGCCAGAAATCAGCACTTCGATCGATTTCTTTAAATGTTCCGCCCGCCACTGCAAAACAGTAGCAATCAGTTCCTGAATTTCCGAAGCTAGCAAGCTTAAAGTCAGGTAGATAAAGACTAAGCCAATGATAATATCTATAATTACAGGCAAGTTCATGGTATTTTCCTAGTCGCAAATAACTGCTGTCTAAGTTTACCTTCAGTTTGGGACGCTCAAAACTCTCTTAACTTATGTCAGAAATCTTTCCATTCCTAGGCCGCAAACCGAAAAATCGCTGGAATGACAGCTTTACAGACAAAGTGTGGATGCTGGCTTTTCTGTTGGCTGCCGTGCTGATTTTCGGGCTGAATCTGGGCGGAGTGGCGTTGCGGGATTGGGATGAAGGCATTGCAGCGCAGGTAAGCCGCGAAATTTGGCGGGGCAACTTAAATTGGCTGTATCCGACGATCGACTCTATGCCTTATTTCAACAAACCGCCGCTGGTACACTGGCTGATCGGGCTGTGTTTTGCAGCAGGCGGTGTCAGCGAATTCACGGCGAGGTTGGTACCGGCGATGCTGACGGCGGCTTCTGTGCCCTTGCTTTACGCCATTGGCAGGGAGTTGTTTCCCAGACGGTCGATCGCCATTTTTTCTGCCCTCGTTTATCTGACGCTGTTACCGGTGGTGCGGCACGGACGTTTGGCGATGTTGGATGGGGCGGTTTTGTGTTTTTTGCTGGGGGCGATGTGGTGTTTGCTACGATCGCGCCGCGACTTGCGCTACGCTTTGGGAGCGGGGATTGGGTTCGGACTCATTTGCATGACTAAGGGCGTCATGTTGGGGCTGCTGTTGGCTGCTGTTGGCTGTATTTTTTTGGTTTGGGATACCCCGCGACTCCTCACTTCTGGGTATCTTTGGGGCGGATTGGCGATCGGAACTTTCCCAGTAGCTGCTTGGTATTTTGCCCAATGGCTGCACTACGGCCAATATTTCATCAACACTAATTTAGTTAACGAATCTTTCCGGCGCATTTCGGAACCTGTGAGCAGTCACAAAGGCCCGCCCTGGTATTATCTTTTAGAAATTTTAAAATTAGCTTGGCCGTGGCAGTTATTTTGGCTGCAAGGGCTGTTTTGGAGTTGGGAAAATCGCAATTTTCCAGGGCCAAAATTAGTATTGGTTTGGACTGGAGTATATCTGCTGGCTATTTCTGTTATGAATACTAAATTGCCTTGGTATGTTTTGCCAGTTTATCCAGCTTTTGCTCTAGCCGTTGGCAGCTATCTCGCTGAAGTTTGGGAGCAACTGTCGGTGCCGCCAGAGCCGGTCAAAGAGGAAGCAGAAGAACATTTTGATGCTATTTCTTTTTTGCCTCATCCCGCGATTTTCGCAATACTGGCTGTACTTGGTGTTGTCGGCTGCATTTACTTCAGTGGCTTAGTGCAAATTGGGAAATACATTGTGCCGAGCGAGCGAGATTTGCAGTTAATGCTGATATTTGTAGCTTTGACAATGACAATGGCGGCCGTGTTGCTGCACCGCAAAGATCGGCAGTTTATATTAGTTTTAATTTGGGGAACTTACCTGACGCTGTTGGTATTGGTCGCTTCAGATAACTGGGTTTGGGAACTGGCGGAGGATTATCCGGTTAAGCCGATCGCCGAAATTGTCCGCACAGGAACTCCGGCCGGTCAACAAGTGTTTACTTCTCACCGCTTGGGCCGTCCATCGCTGAATTTTTACAGCCAACGCCAAGTTATTGTCGCCGACGCGCCGGCGCTCAAACAGAAATGGCAATCTCTTCCTCAACCTTATTTTCTGTTAGAAAAACCAGTTTTAAAACATTTAGGTTTGCAGAATGCTGAGATTGTCAAAACAGCGGACGATTGGGTTTTGGTAACTAAAAAGTAAGTTAATAGTTAACACTCACCTCCTTGGGGCGGCTGAGAGCACTTTCGATTGTCTGCTGTTGGTTCAGATTGCCAGCCTTACCCGGAGTGGCATCGAATTTACGATCGATCAATCGGACACAATCTAACCGCTAACAATCAACAGACTGCCTTTCTATTTTCAACGCCGTTTCGACTCTTTGATACTCGGCCTCAACCTGTTCTAAAAGCGCGCAGGCCGGATCGGGTAAAGGCTGGTTCACGTTTGTCCCGATGCGGCCCATGATTTCGAGTTCCTCGCACAGTTCAAACAAGCGAAAAGCACCGAGAGTACCGCTGATCGACTTTAAAGAGTGAGCCGATCGCCGCAAAGCCAGCGGATCGGCGTTGCCCAGGGCCATAGAGATGCCTCGCAGCAGTTCGGGAGCTGTTTCGAGGTAAATCTCGATCGCCTCGTCCAAAGCTTCCACTTCTCGCAGTCCATCTATAATCTTGGCACTCAGAGAATTCTGGCTTTCTGACAAAGCCCGATCGAGATTTGATGCACCACCATTGACGACTGCCGGCGAATTGGGAATTGTCAGTTGTGGATTTCCCGCAAAAGCCACATTCGATCGCACTTGTAATTCACTCGTTCCTTCGATCTGTTCCGCCGGAGCATCCAAACAAACGATCGGCTGCAGGCGATCGAATGCGGAGTTTGATTGAGATTTACACGCAATCAAAGCTCGCACCAACTGCTCGATTGCGATCGGCTTGCTCAAATAGTCGTCCATCCCCGCAGCCATACACTCTTCGCGATCGCCCTGCATCGCATTTGCCGTCATCGCCACAATCCAAGGCCTCGTCGATTTTCGATTTTCGATTTTCGATTTTCGATTGTTAGATTCCTCGTCTGTCGATTTTCGATTTTCGATTTTCGATTTTCGATTGTTAGATTCCTCGTCTGTCGATTTTCGATTTTCGATTCTGGATTTTCGATTATTAGATTGCTCATCAGTTGCGGAAACTTCTGATTCTCCCGTGTCATTTTCTAAAGTTAAATCTGCTGAAAATTGCTCGCGGATGCGGCGGGTAGTTTCCAGTCCGTCCATTTCCGGCATTTGCACGTCCATCAACACCACATCGTAAGGCTGGCGGCACAAAGCTTCGAGCACTTCGATACCGTTTCCCGCCACATCCGCGCGATACCCCATCCGCTGCAAAATTTGCAAAGCCACCTTCTGATTCACCAAATGATCGTCAGCCAACAGAATCCGCAGGGGTAAGTTCTCGGCCAGCACGGGTATGCTTTGCAAGAAAGGCCCGCTGCTGCGCTGCCCTCTAAATTCAGGTGTCTGTTCTCCAAAAATATTGATTAAAACATTGTAAAGCTGAGATTGTTTGATCGGTTTATTCAAAAAAGCAGCAAAATCTACCTCAATAGCAGGGGTGTTAATTTCTTGCCTGCCGATCGAAGTTAGCATGACTAACGGCAACTTTTCGCAATCAGGATACCGGCGAATTTGCGCTGCTAAAGTCAACCCGTCCATTTCCGGCAATTGCATATCCAAAACTGCCAAGTCAAACTCCTCTTTAGCAGCCAGCCAATCTAAAGCCAAACGAGCAGAAGATGAAGCCCTAGCCACCATTCCCCAAGACTGAGCTTGGAGAGTCAAAATTCTGCGGTTGGTAGCATTGTCATCGACAATTAACACTCGCTTGCCAGCTAATTCAGGTTGAGAATTGCTCAAGTTAACTGGCAAGGAACTGTTGCAGCCAGAAACGAGCGTGCTGAAATAAAAAGTAGAGCCAACGGATGTGGTATTTTGGCCGATCGGCTTATTGCTAAGTACCGATTTGCTATAGCAATATTTTTCGGCAATTTCGCAAGATTCTCCCCATCCCAAATCAAAAACTGCCGATCTAAAATCTGCGGGAGGATTGCCTGCCAGACTACCCATACTTTCCACCCACATCCTGCCGCCCATCATTTCAGCCAAACGCTTGCTAATTGCCAAACCCAATCCGGTACCGCCGTACTGGCGACTGGTTGAAGAATCAACCTGGCTGAAAGATTTAAATAGCCGATCCATGCGATCGCTCGGAATGCCGATACCTGTATCTTTGACCGCAAATTGTATTTCGTATGCTTGGTTAATTGTTAGCGGTTCGCCATTAATTGCTGGCGGTTCTTTAACGTGGGGTGCCGGCACTGAAATCTTTTTTGCAGTCACCGAAACCACCACTTCTCCAGCTTGGGTAAATTTAACAGCATTGCTGAGCAAGTTGATTAAAATTTGCCTCAAGCGGGTGCTGTCGCCGATCGCCGTTGCTGGTACTGCACGATCGATCAAGTAACCCACTTCCAGTTTTTTTTGTGCCGCCTTGGCAGCTACCAAGTCTAGAGATTCCTCAATGCAAGTGCGGATGTCAAACGGATGTTCCTCCAAGTCCAATTTGCCCGACTCAATTTTCGAGAAATCTAGAATATCGTTGATTAGTGTCAGCAAGGCATCGCCGCTGCTGCGGATAGTTTCTACAAAATCGCGCTGTTCGCGAGTTAAGCGGGTATCCAACAGCAAACCGGTCATGCCGATGACTCCATTCATCGGAGTGCGAATTTCGTGGCTCATGGTGGCTAAAAATTCGCTTTTGGCTCTAGTAGCCGCCAGTGCTTGATCGCGAGCTTTTGCCAAATCTACGTCTGTTTGCTGGCGTTCGAGTTCGCTTCCCACCCACTGAGCCATCAGTTTCATCAACTCTCTGTCTACAACTCGGAACGGTTCTGTCACAGGAGTTGGAGAAAAGAAGCACAGAGTGCCGTAAACTTCACCTGCCACCGTGACGGGAATGCCCATGTAAGCTTCAATTTTGAAGGCTGGAGCCTCCGTGTTGAAGGACAAACCCGAAAATCTCACCGACTCAAAGTAAATCGGTTCTTTTGCCATTGCCGTAGCCACGCAGAAAGTTTTTTCCAAATCATAGATTTGTTCTTTGACGATCGACCCGTCCGGACACTCAACAGCCATTATTTGATAGTTGTCGCCTTGAATGGAGGACAAAATTCCCACGGACAGACCTAACTGCCGGCATCCCATTGCCAGCAGTTCTTGGAGGCGCAAATCAAAGGTAGAGAGGTGGTTGAGGGGGTCTGTACGGGGAGCCGAAGTCACTTGGTACAAAGCTTTAATGGCAGCTTCGCTTTCTCGGAGTTCTTGTTCTGTTTGCTTGCGCACGGTGATGTCGCGGGAAATGCCGATAATTTCTTGGACTTCGCCGGTTTGGGGATCGCTGATCGTGCGGCCGGTGGTTTCAAACCAAATGTATTTGCCGTCTTGGCGGCGGATGCGGTAGCTGACGGTGTAAGTAACAGGGAGCGCCAGCACTTTCCAGTGAGCTTTGGCGATGATTTCTAAATCGTCGGGGTGGAAATAATCGTTGGGGACACGGCCGATGAGTTCGGAAGGTTCGTATCCAAGCAAAGCGCGGCTGGCGGGCGAGACGTAAACAAACACGCCTTTGGGGTCGTGTCTGGTGATCATATCGGTTGAGTTCTCTGCCATCAACCGATAGCGGCCTTCGATTTCTAAGCGTTCGACTTGAGAATTGGTCAATGCTTCTAGCATTCGGTTGATGGTGTCGGCTAAGCTTGCGAGTTCATCTGCTCCGGCCATTTCAACGCGCAAGTCTGGGTCGCCGTTGGCTGCGATGTTGCTGACGCTGGTGCTCAAAGAAGCCAATCTCGCCAACACTAATTTTTCTAGCAACAGCAGGGCGATCGCGCTAAATATTAAACCTACTGCCAGTATTGATAAGGTAAACAGCTCCAAGGTAGCCTGACCTTGGCGGTAGATGATGCGCTCTGCCTCTACTCGCAGCAGCAGCGCTAGGTTGCCGTGGATATCGCGAATCAGGGCGTATCCTGCAACTAAGCTGTCGCTGAGCGGCTCGACTAAAATTTCTACCGATTTGAGGTGGGAAATTTTTAGTTTGAGATTTTCCAACTCTTGCCTAGATCGAGCCATCGCCTTGGCGCCGTGTCCGGAGTAGTTCGTGGCTCCCACTTTAAAATCTAAACTCGGCAATCTAAAATCCACTGACAAGTGAGTCAGTTCTGAAAGTAAACCGATTTCGCTGCTGTCGAGGTAGCGTCCCAGGATCAGCGTCCCGCGCGGTGGCCCTTGGGCGTTGCTGTTGAAGATCTGCTTTGAAGAAATCAGCAGCGTGGCTTCTGGGAGGGTGAGGACGCCTGTTTTGGCGGGGCCGCCAGAACCTGTCGAGGAGTCTAGCACCGCGTCCGTCAAGTGCTGTTTTAAGCTTTCGGGAATCGGGATTTGGGTTTTGGATTTCAGGTCGAAACCTTTGCTGAAGATCGTCTGACCATTGGAGTCCAGCAGCACCAATAAGTTTAGTCTCAAGTAAACAAATGTCGAATCGACGAAATTTGACTTGACAAAATCCTCGTTACGTGTTTCGACGAAAGAGTAAGTATCGTCCCAATCGGCGTAATCTTGGGCGCTGGTGTTTAAATTCGACAAGTCGTCATCTAATGCGTCCAAAGCCCGTGCGACATCCTGGCGGACGTACTGTGCCTCCAGGTTGTGAAAATCGTGCAGCAAAATGCTTGATGCAGTGGCATAGAGAACCAGAATCAGGCTGATCAGCGCTGCACCGATGATTAATAGTGTCTTTTTTCGGAGTTGCATGGCGTCGCCCTCCTCACGGTGCTACTAGGCAACTAGCCAGGAGAGGTTTGAGACTTAGGTTGTTTAGCATTGGCGATCGCAGGGCCTGCGTGTTTTGACTGTTGTGGGCTGACTTGGCAAAGCCCTTGGTATTTCCAAGGTATCCGGTATGTTGCCCCCCACAGTCAGTGTAGTATTTTCACAGCTTTAGTTCCCTATTATGCACAACCTATGAGCTAGCAGTTATGATCTGATGACCTACAAGTTATGACCTGACGATCGGCATTTTCAAAAGAAACGAGCGATCGAACTCAAAACAGTTCGCGTTTGATACGACGCAGCGAGGGCGGCGGGCGGTTGGGAGAACAGGCGTGCTGGGTTGAGAACCCTAACTATTACTATACCTAAAAAATATTGAGGAGAGAGCGGACTGACGCGTCTAGTTTGGCCCGCAAAAAGGTTCTGATTCCAGGAGCTTTTTTGATTTTTGTCGTTCTCTAGCAATCCTTGCAGGAGTTGTGGAATGGGTCGAAAAGCCAATTTAGCGTCGAAGCCTAAACCAAGTTCATAACTGACCAAAAAATTGCTCTAGCAGAGGTAATTAATATCCGCAGACTTTCCGTTTACATCCGCAAAAAAATTAAAAATCCGAAAATCCAAAAATTATGCTTTTCATTTTTCAATTTTAAATAAATCAAAACTGCTAATTAAGATGTATCAATTCACAGTTTGCACCATCCTTAAAAAACAGGTAGAAGCAGGTTTATCAATAACATTAGACACTACCAAGAACTTAAATAAGCCCGTTCCCACTCCCCGATAAAATCCTTTACTAGCATTAGTGCCTGATATCAGTAGAAACTCACATCAGGCACTATCTGCAATCCGATCGCAACTTGAGTCTTTTTTATCGGATGACGGCTAAAGCACCGGCGCCTGCGGAGGCGGCTGCGGAGGTAAGAGCAGTGAAAAACAGCCACCAAGAGGCAACTTCTGCTGCTTTCCGGGTTTCTTCGGCTTGTTTTTCGGCTTGTAATTTGATGCTTTCGAGGCGAAGCTGGGTTTCTTGCTGCAAGCGTTCTGCTCTTTGCAAGACGCTGTTGCGGCTTCTTTCAATTTGATCGATCAAGCGGTTGGCATCTGCTTCGGAAATGTCCTCCCGAGAACTAATTAGTGCTACTAAAGTATCGCGGTTGAAGTGACCCAGCCGATCGCGCAAAGCGTCAAATCCGGCTTGCGGGTCGTCAAATAACTTCCGCACGTCCCGCGTAATGCCTTCGTAGTTGAGTTCAGGGCGATCGAGCGAATTGAGGTAATCCCGAACTTTTCCGAGAATCCCGTCAATTACCGACTGAATACCCTCCTGTATTTTCTGAATTTGCAGTGCAAACTCATCCCGCACCGACAAAATTCCATCGACAATGCGAGTGGCTTCTGCTTCCGAAATATCCGGCCGCTGAGACAGGAGAGAAACAACTGTAGCTCGATCGAGGTGTGACAAGCGCTCGCCCAAACTGTAAGCGCCGACTTTCGGGTCGTGCAGCAGCAGTTGCAAGTCGCGCTTGATGGCTTCGGGATTTAATTCATCCTTGCCCGTATTGCGCAAATAATCTTCTAAAACACTCTGGAAATCGTGCACTTGGCTTTGCATCCGCTTTGCCAAACGGCGCGGCGCTTTCACAATCGAGCCGAGAGTTTCCTGCACTTGGTCGATAACTTGATTGACTTGTTCCTCGCTCAAATCTTGTCTCTGAGAAAGCAGTTTTACCAAAGTATCGCGATCGACTTGAGACAGGCGACCGCGCAGCGCTAAAGCTCCTTCTTTGGGATTTTCCAGCAGTTTTGTCAAATCCCGCTTAATCCCTTCAGGATTGAGTTCTGATTTGCCAGTATTGCGCAGGTAATCTGCAAGGGCGGTGGTGGTATTGTCGTACTGATCCTTAGCTTTTTCTGCCAATTTTTGCGGCGCGTGCAGCGCGCTGTGCCAAGTTTCTTCGGCGCTGTCGAGAAGCTGATTTACTTGGTCTTCGCTGAGGTCTTTCCGCTGAGATAGCAATTTTACCAAACTTTCGCGATCGAACCTAGAAGCTCTAGCTCTGAGCGCCCACATTCCGGCTTCCGGGTTGTCCAGCAGCGTTTTGAAATCGCGCTTGATGCCTTCGGGATTGAGTTCTTCTTTGCCCGTAGACTTCAAGTATTCTTGCACTCTTTGCCACTGGTTGTCTAGTCGAACTTGCGCTGCTTCTTGGACACCTTTAGCATCTGCTAAAACTACATCTCGCGTCCTTTCCAACTCTTGAACAATCTGTTCTACTTCCTGAAATCCGAAGTTTTCGCGACCTCTGAGAATTTGCACGAAACTGTCGCGGGTGTAAGGAGAAAGCCGATCGCGCAACTGTTCGTAAGTAGCGTCGGAATCCTCTAATATTTTTTTGAAAGCGCTGCCGATACCTGCCGCGGTGAGTTCCTCTTTCGGCGTCAGCTTCAAATAAGTTTCCAGCCGCCACTGCAAATCGCGAGCTTTTTCTTGCTCCTCGGCAAAGATCGCGGTTTGTAAAACTCGCTGTCTAATTGCTTCTAATTCCTGGGAAATTTCTTTTATTTTGTCTTGGGTAAAAACCCCTCGGCTCGCCAGAATTTCTGCAAAATTCGCCTGTTTTAGTTTTTCTAATTCGCGGCGCACAGTTCCTGGATCGGCCGTAGGATCGTAGAGCACGTCACGAAATTCGCGCTCGATCGCTTGGGGGTTCATCTGCCACGAATAAGTATTGAGCAAGTAGTTTTCTACGTCGGCGCGAATAGGGCTGTAAGTTTCGGGTTCGCCTTTGACTTGAGCGGTAATTTTATCAGTTTGCTGAGTAACTTTGTCTTTAGCTGCTTTGAGCTGACCGACTACTTTTTCAACATCTAAGTCTGAAATATCCGTGCGACCCAATACTATTCCCATTAAAGCATTGACTGCCATTGTCGTTGCTTGGGACATCATGGTCGGGCTTTGTCCGGAATTTTGGCCGCCCAGATTGCCGAGGACTTTTTCTACCCTACTTGCCAATGTATCTGAGACCAAATCTCCCGATTTTGCAGATTTGAGATAGTCTACTAATTGGGCGATACCGTCTGATGGCTGCCCTTGTTTTCCTACTTGTTTCCAAGCATCTTGGAGTTGGTCTACAATGCGGTTTACGTCGCGTTTTGATAAGTCCGATCGCGAACTTACTAAATCTACGAGAGTTTGCCGATCGAGATTAGGCAAATTTTCGCCAGCAATTGCTTTGAGTTGGGGATCGTTGAGCAATTTTTCAAATTCGCTGCGCATCCCTTTGATGTCTAATTCCGGCGGTTTGAGGCTTTGGATGTAGTCTTCGACGTTTTCGCGCAAGCTTGTGGGGTCGATCGCGCTACCCAGTTCGTGGCCCACTGCTGCTGCTGCTGCTTTGGCTGTGGCGACGACTTGGTTGCTAGCTGCTTTTGCGCCGATGGCCGAGGCTGCGGTGCCGACAATGGCTTGAAAGCCTGATGTCGCGGTGTTGACGACGGAACCGATCAGGGAACCGACGGTAGTGGAGCTCACCCAAACGAGCATTGAGAAATAGGCGGCCCAGACGACTAAACCGACGATCGCACCTAAACCGGGACTGCTAATCAAGCTCAGCTTAACTGCCAGCAAGCAAGCGAAAAATAAAGCGACGGTGACGGTGATTAGCGTCCAAGTGCCTACTTTTCTGCCGATGTGGCGGACTGGGGAGCTGCCGCTATCCGAGCGGTTGCCGTCGTCATGGGATTGTCCCATGTAGGAAAGGCCTGCAGCTACTGATAAATTTGTTAGCAAGAGTTGGAAAGCGCACGCGAGCACGACTCCAGCTATCAAGGCGATAAAAAATTGCGGCCCGGAATAGAGGAGTGCTGCGTCTTCTGCTGTGTTTGTAGTAGTCTGCTCTACTGGCACTTGGGCCAGCCAGAATCCGATGTTATACAGTTGTGGATTTATTGGCAAATTTTGATACATAGTATATTCCTCGTTAAGGGGTGGGTGCGCGCGATCGTTGGCGCGAGTTAACTAATGTATAGTTTTAGACTCATGCCCCCAATGGCAAGCATCGCCTTATTGACGAGCTAAAGCATCCCCCTACAGTTGGAAGTGTAGAAATATGTCTGCGGCCGGCTGTCTATTTAGGGATATTTGTGCTATGTAAGTTGGCAGTTGTTAAATTGTTAGTTCTAAGTTATCAGTAAAGCGCGCTGCGGCGCATCCGAGATAGATGGTAGTAATGGTAAGTCGGATTAAAATAATTGCAGAGGAAAATCTTTGGTAGAGCGATATTAAGAGTCGCCACAGAAGCCCAGACAAATTGTTCGCAATTCATCTACCAAGGCCATAGAAAATTAGCTTTCAAGGAATTTGACAGTGCAGCGAGAAAGTCATGCAATTATTATTGGCGGCAGTTTAGCAGGACTGTTGGCTTCTAGAGTATTAGCAAAACACTTCGACCGAGTAAGTATTGTTGAACGAGATTTTTTCCCAGAAAAACCCGCACCTCGCCCCGGGATTCCTCAATCCTGTCACCTTCACATCCTTTTAAATCGGGGGAAAATCATCCTAGAAGAGTTTTTTCCCGGCTTGGAAAACGAACTGGTAGCTGCTGGTGCTCCTAGTTTAGATCCGAGGTCGATCGGGTGGTTTAGTCCGGCGGGTTGGGCCCCACAATTTAGCCCGGATCTAAATGATTTAATTATGTTCAGTCGGGATTTAGTTGATTGGCAAATTCGCCGTCGCTTGGCTGAAAATACGAACGTGCATTTTCTCCAAGGAGGCACAGTAACGGGGTTGCTGGCGAATGCCTCGCGCGCGGAAGTTACTGGCGTGTCGGTGCGTTTTCGCGATCGCCACAACCCGGTTAGCATCCATGCAGAAAATTTGTATGCAGATTTAGTAGTCGATGCTGGTGGCAAAGTTTCCAAAACACCTCAATGGTTGAAAAGTTTGGGCTATGAACCTCCGCAAGAAACCGTTATCAATGCTTTTGTCGGCTATGCAACCCGCATCTATAAATGCAGCGGTAAATTGTCAGACACAGCGCCAGTATTTGTGTCAACTGCACCACCATTTCGCACCCGTGGCGGTGCAATTTTCCCGATCGAAGGCAATCGCTGGCTGGTGACTCTCGGCGGGGGCGATCGCGATTATCCTCCCGCCGACGAAGCAGGTTTTCTAGAATTTACCCGCACTCTGCCAACCCCGACAATTTATGATGCGATTAAAGACGCAGAAGCAATAACACCTATTTATAGCTATCGAGGTACAGAAAACCGTTTGCGCCACTACGATCTCCTTTCTCGTTACCCTGAAAACTTAATAATTATCGGTCATGCAGTTTGCGCTTTCAACCCGGTTTACGGCCAGGGAATGACCGTTGCTGCACTGGATGCTCAGATGCTAGATGGATGCCTGCAAAAGCAAAGAGAGCGGTATCCAGAAGGCGATTTAACAGGCTTTGCGCGACAATTTCAACAAAAACTAGCAAAATTACACACTATTCCTTGGACGTTTGCCATCAGTCAGGATTCCCGCTATCGCGGAAGTACGGGCGCAAAACTAAACCTCGCTACGCGGCTGACAATTGATTACATGGATCTAGTGTTAAAAGTGCTGGTCGGAGATGCTAAAGTTTGTCAAGCTTTTTTGGAAGTTCTGCACATGATTGAGTCGCCGGCGGTACTTTTTTCTCCCAGTATTGCGCTTAAGGCGATGTGGCAATTAGTCACCGGAAGTCAGAAGGCAGAATTAAAATAAAGAGTTTATAAAGAATCAGGTTATTTTGGCCAATTCTATTTTTTCACCGCCGATGAAGGAAGATCAACGCAGATGAAATCCTATTCATCTGCGTTGATTTAACCTGATATTATGTCCCCTCAAAGCTGGATGATAAAACACGTGACTTTTTCGACTGCGGTTTTCTGGTATTTCACGTCATAAGATGGGTAAAAGCCGATTTTGTACCCAATTGTCGGTTTGTGAAATAAATTATTAGATTTATTGCAAAAATTGTTTGTAGTCAGGACTTACTCACAGGACTCAAGAAACCGGGTTTTTTACCCATATCCATCGCGCTTCACGCTATCTTGTCGGAAAAAAAATCGGTTTCTGCATCCTCGACTAATATCGACTTGTGCAATTCTCACTTACCAGCCAAACAATCTAATTGTTCTTGCATTTGGGCGGTAACTCGCTCGAAACAAGCATCAACATAATCGCGATCGCGCGCCGCCTCCGAACCGTACCTCTCAAATACAATCGGTTCGCACACGCGAGTCCGAATTTGCACGGGTAAAGGCAGGTTTGGCAAAGGCCCAATACTCAATCCCCAAGGCAATCCCAAATACACCGGCAATACCACCGGATCGATGCCAAATAGCCACGGCATCCCCAATTCATGCAATTGCTTTGCTTGTTCGTACAAATCTGCCAAAACTATCAAAGTATCGTGAGCACCGTGCGATATAATTGGTACAATTGGCACTTCTTCTCGCAATGCTAATTTGATAAATCCCTTCCGTCCCGCAAAGTAGATTCGATCGCGCAAGTGGTGGGGACGAAAAACATCTTGGGCGCCGCCCGGATAGACGAGAACTGGGGCATTTTTACGCAAAGCTGCGATCGCCATTTTCGGATGCGCCTTGAGGGCTCCACACTGAACCGCCATGCTAGCAACATCAGGAGAAACTTGCCAAACCGTCGGGTGCATCAATCCGTAGGCCAAGCGTTCGGTTCCGTACCTGCGGAACCATTCGTAGAGGAACATAAACATATCTGGAGCGGCGATTCCCCCGTTGTGAGAACCGACAACGAGCATTTTTCCGCTCGCGGGTACGTGGTGCCAGCCGTCGCTTTGTACGCGAAAATAGTAGCGGTACAGCCATTCCCAGATTGGCAACAAAAGCTGAATGAAGTCGGGATTGCGATCGTCTAAAGATAGACCGTCAAAGGGATAGTTAGAGGATTTGCCGTCTTTTTTGTTAGTAGTTTTTGTCACAGCAAAAATATTTAACGCTTTGGTCATTATATAGCAGAAGGAAGAAAGCTTTAGCTATCGAGGAGAGAAGGAAGAAGGAGCATCTCAGTTTCACTTTGACTCTCCTTGTGTGAGAGCATCGCCGCGAGCGAAATAAAAAAAATACTAAGATTAAATGCTTCCTTTCAGAAGGAATGTACTGCATTAGTTTCAGAAATTTAAAACATCCTAACCTTCGCTCGCGGTTGCTATATCAATATCATTAAATCATAATATGTGCAAATATTTGGTTTCTGATTTGAGCCGGCTGATTTTGTTCGGAGGTTTTGTGCAGGTTGTCTATTTTGTTGGCTAAACTGGCTCCTTGTATCTTTATTAAACAGACAGGCGCTTGAACCGCAGCAGGCACAGTAAAGCGTCAGCGAGTAAATACAAAGAAACCATCCAAGTTCCTTACTTAAGAGCCAGAACCAAGGGCACCTGAAGTAGAGGAACTACAAGCCGGCTTTGCGACGACTAGAATCCTTAATGGAAATGTCTCCACAGGAACAAAACTGTTTGGAAACAGCTACAGCAACTGTCATTGGCCGATCGCGCGGCGGATTGAGCCACAAAAACACAACCAGGTCTAAAGCCGATGGGTTTCTGTTTTGGAAGATTTTATCAAATTGAAGCTAGCCATGGGGTCAATGCTAGCGATTTGCGCTGTTTGCCGCAATATTAAGTAAGGTGCGATCGACAGTTGAGTTAGGCGAGGGAGATCCAAGAACTGTATGCGGCTTGCGACACCCGACTGGGACGATGGGGTCGATCGCACCAATCGTCTGCCACTCAGAATCTTGGACCATCTCAAGCACCATCTCGCTCTCGAAGCTGCCAAGAGTTCACCTCAAATGCAGCAAAATATTACTCAACAGGAACCACTGGCAGCTAAATGGTTTAAGGAACACCTGACAAGATATTGACGGACAACAAATGACTTGCATTCCTAGTAAACTGCCGCGGATTTAAACAGTTAACTGTTAACTGTTGACTCCTCCACTCTCCCGCTCCCCCACTCTCCCCGCTCTCCCCTCTCGTCTTCTCCCCCTCCCCCGCTCTGCCATAAGAGCAATTTATAGGTGTAGCAGCTTAATTTGTCTGGGCTTAACTCTCAGCAAAAATTAAATTATATAGAAAAAACTTGACTTACAGCCATAAAAAATGTTACGTAGAGCTTTTTCCTGGAAGACAAATCGATTTTTTTGCTATATTGACCTGCAATAAAGATAATAGTTTTGATGAGATGAGGAGTCGAACGGAATGAAAAACTTGAGTTACTGGAACAAACCCGCTGCATTGCTGGGCGCGATCGCGATCGCAGCCGGAAGTTTGCAAGCGAATGCGATCGGTGTTGCCGCCCCGTCAACATCCACTGCCAGTCAGGATGCTGAAAATAGTTCATTTGAAGATAGTGCCACCTTTCAAATAGCCCAAGCTGGCAACATTTGCCGCCAAGTCACTCCCAAAGAAGGTTTGACCGTTCGCCAGAACCCAGACCCCAAATCCCCTAGAGTTGGCGGTGTAGCAATTAACACTCAGGTAACGGTACCCCAAAGCGCTAGTTCAGTTAAAGCCTCCGACGGCCGCCTCTGGATTCAAATTACCGCTCCCGTAAAAGGGTATGTAGCTACCGGATACCCCAACAACGAGGCTAATTTAGGTTCGTGCACGACAGCCAGCACCACAATTAGTCAAACTCCTTCCCCAAGTCCGGCACCGGCACCTGCTGCGACACCAGCACCAGCACCAGCGCCGACACCGCGTCCAAGTCCAAGTCCAAGTCCTGCACCAGCGCCGACACCGGCACCAGCACCGACACCAGCGCCAGCACCAGCACCGACACCAGCACCGACACCAGCACCAGCACCAGCACCAGCACCAGCACCAGCACCAGCACCGGCACCAGCACCAGCACCAGCACCGGCACCGGCACCGGCACCAGCACCAGCACCAGCACCGGGCCCCGTAAGTCTGTGCCGTCAAGTAGAACCTCGCGTAGCGCCAAGGGGTCTAGCTATCCGCACGGAGCCTTCCAAGACTGCTGCGGTTAAAGGTGGCGTACCGGCTAACGGTCAAGTAACGCTTGTACCGAATTTCCAGTTAGTGAAAGATAAGAATGGAGAAGACCGCAATTGGGTTGAGATTTCAGCCCCTGTGGCCGGATTCATCTCAGCGGGAAATTTGATCATGTGCAAGTAAACTTCTGAGTTCGATCGCTCTTTTTAACTAAAAGAGCGATCGACACCGAAAATAGTTTTAAGATTGTCGCGCAGCAAGCGAACAAAGCCCAGCCCAGACTGCTTCCTGGACTTACGCATGAATAACTTATTTCTGTCGGGAAGCAGCGGTAGCGAATCTTTGGTCTATGTTTTTCGTCGGTTGCATCAATCAAGTCCTAGCTTGGTTCCTCGCAACGCACGCGGGATGAATGAATTTAAGGAAAAGGCCGATCGACCTTTCTACCTACAGAGGCCTCTTGCCCAATCTTGGTGTCCGCGATTTGGTTGACACTTGGATTGTCGGCCAATCCAGACAATTTCCCACTTATTTTGTCTGAGTCTGAGTTCGATGCGGTGCCGCATTGCAGCAACAGAATCGTCAGCTAAACCGACCACGGTTTGGACAATTACGGCTGTTTCTCGCGTGGGATATTCAACCGAAATTTGGTCGCTTTTTCTGCCTTCAGATTCTCGGTCACTGCTAAAGAGTTTTGCTGCGATATCTTTGGGGTTGGAGACGGTAATTTTGCGATCGGCAAGGAACTGTTTAGCATTAATTGCTTCGTAGTTCGATCGGGCGGCGGGCTGCCCCATTGCTGCGATGGGAATTTGGATGCAGGCGAAAATAGCTAGGAAAAAGAGCGATCGCTTGACAATTGATTTGTTCATGAGGCTTCAGCTTGTGCCAAAAATTTTTGTCTTCGAGATGCGAAAGCCGCCAAATCTGCTTGGGTGAATTGAGTTTGCTGCCATGAGGGACGCGACATTAGTCGATCGCACCAAGCTTGAATTTTAGGATAGCCGTCTAGGGACACACCAACCCAAGGTAGCAAGGGCACGATGGTACCGGCCACGCACTCGGCAAACGTGACATTGTTGCTACCGAAAAAAGGGCGATCGTCCAACAAACCTTCAAAGAATTTCAACACAGTATCGACTTTTTCCTTAGCCTTTTCGATTTCCTGCGCTTGGGGAGTTCCCCATCCCATTTTTTGACTGCTTAGCGGGTTAACTCCTGGTATAAGTTCGTTAACCGTGACCAATTCTACCATCCTCACAACTGCCAAATCTTTCGGTTCTTTTGGCAGCATTGCCGGTTCGGGATACTTCGCTTCTAGATAGTCAAGAATTGCCAGAGACTCGACGACAGTGAAGTCATCATCGACCAAAACAGGGATGCGGTGAAAAGGATTCATTGCGATAAAGTCGGGCTGTAAGTTATCGCCGTCCAAGTGGATTTCTACTAATTCAAAGTCGAGGTTTTTTTCTAAGAGGGCGATCCAGACGCGGCGGGAGTTGGGGGAAATTGGAGTGTGGTAAAGTTTCATGGCTGCTTCTGTGGTTGTTGAGAGAGTAAGGTGTTGAGGGTTCAGTTGTCTCGCGCTGCTGAAAATATTTAGACTGTAGTCAATTTTATACGATCCGGAATTGTCAGGGCAAATACTGGTTAAATATAACAAAAATATGTGCGATCGCATTTAGCTACTTTAGCTACATCATATTGAGTTAATTTCCACCTGTTGCTCTAATTCTATTTCGACTTGAGCCTCAACAAATGGAGCGTAAATGGGAAGCTCCGATGCTATTGCTTCAAAGCTAATAACGAGAGAATATGGTGCTTCAGCATCTGGATCGTTATTCCAACCTTCATGTCCAACTACTGCAATGCAGAATGCTTCTCTGAGTTGAAATGATTTGACAACCGTCCAATCCTTTTGAACAGTTCCCGCGCTTCTAGAAACACCATGAATTTTTCCATAGTTTTTCGCTTTTTTGCCAATAGTCCACTGAAAAACTTCCTGTCCCTTATCTGCATTCTCTGGAGTATCATACTCTTTTAAAATTCTCGCCAGAAATTTTTCTGGATCTTCTTCCTTTTTGCTACAATCCCAATCCAGCCAAGTTGAAAGATATTTTCTGCGATTTCTACGAGTTCGACGTGGTTGTGCTTTGTAAGATAGAGTAACTTCTACCAAAATCTCATGTTCTTTTCCCTGACTACGCAATCCTTCTGGCATTTTAACTTGGTAAACATGAGCCTGTCTGGCTTTGATACGATTATTTCCTCTGGTAATCAAAGTGATGCGATTGGGAGAATTACCTAAAGCGCGATCGATATTGGGAATACCATAACCAATTTGACGAACAGTATCAAGTTTTTCTTCTGCCCACTCTGGCCATCTGGCTGATTGTACTATCAGCGCACGATGTAAAAGGCAACTCTCATCCGGCAACTCAGCAGCAAGACACGCTGCTATATGGCTGACTTTTGGCGTAGCATATGACGTTCCCACCGTGTCAGCAGCAACTGCTGGCCCACCATTCAAAGTTGATCGTACTAATTCAGGACAAACTTCTTTACGTGAAATAATGTTAGGTGGTATAGATTCATCTTTTATTAAGTCCCCACCATATTCAACTACTTCCGGTTTAATTGTATCCCAAATTCCTAACCCAGAGCATGAAAAAGCTGAGGGTTTATCCTTTTGTGATATTGAAGAATAGGGTAGTGCATGATAAGAAGCTGGAGAAATTGATCCAACGGTTAAGGCTTGAAAACTTTGTGCAGGGTTAGCAATTCTACAAGAATTTTCTAAAAGATAATCTGGACATAGCCGATTTGCTGCCAGATGATCTTTGACAGATAATCTTGTATATCCTATTTTTCCCCTGAAAGGTAAATTACCTGCTGCCACAATAAACAATATATCATTTTTCCAGGTCAAATTATCAATCGCTGCTGCCCAAGGACTCATATATTGGGTAGGACATGGGAGAGTTCCAGCAAGAGAATGATTAAAAATCCTTGTGTTTGTTTTACTGTGATAAAAGTCTACAACATCACCTAGCAATTTCGGTGGAAATAGCTGTTTAGGGAGTTTACAATCAACATCAAGAACTCTCGCATTTTGAATCCAGCAAATAGCTTTTTCGTTTCCAATACGAGGTATCGTTATTGGATAAAGGACTGCACCAGCTACTCTTGTCCCGTGTCCACCGTTGCTAACACGGTCAGCAATTTGGTCGGTTTCTCCCGGCACCCAAGATGTTGAATTATCGCAATCAATTGCTGCTTTTAAGAGAGGATGCATTTCTTGAATCCCACTATCTATAACACATACCTTGGGAGCATTTAATTTCGGTGCTTGTAGTTTGAAAGTAGGAGTATCAACATCAGATAAAGCTTCTTTCTTAACCCATTCAGCAACGACATCAGGCTCACTGACATCAAAAATATAAGGAAAGTTGAAAACTAAATCTTTTAATCCTTTACCGGAAATTGTAATTCTACAGGAAAAACTATCCGGTAATTTAGCTGATTGAGGAATACTTCCATCAACTATATCATCTACTATTTTTCCTTGATAACTTTTTTGAATAAAGTCAGTGAACTCAACTTCTCTTTCGTACTTTATCTCATCCCATTTTTCATAGGTCAAGTCACGTTTGTCAATCCAGCGATTAACTCTTTTTTCAAAATGCTCATCACTTTCATTAGTTTCTCTTTTTGGAGGATCAGGTAACTTAGATTTAAGGCCTACACAAGCAATACCTACATCAACTGTGTATATCTGGTCATCTTTAACTAGATCCCAATGAGCCATTAATTCTGGCGAAAGAATGTATTCTGGCTTTTTAATTCCGTCAATCAGATCCCAGATTTCTGCAATTTTTCCACCACCATGTTCTTCTCTAATAAATTTTCCTATTTTTTTTCGCAGTTCACTAAGTTCTAAATCTGCTGATGCACCAATAATATATCCATCTTCGATCTCTGCAATTAGCTCAATCCCATAGGATTTAAGACTCTCTGGATCGAAAGAATTTGGATCTATTTTTAAGATAATGCGTCGAGATTTAGGAAGTTCGGGTTGCTCTTCTTCTTCTCGTTTTTCTTCAGTATCTTTCCAATTAGCAGTTATGGATGATACTGAACTATTTAGCCTACTACCATGTCCCCATCTGTCACCAGAATTTGCGAGTGTTTGAGGATCTTTCTTGCTGCCTCCTCCTTGTGGTGCAGCAATTCCTTTTTTTGTAAGGCTGAGCTGAATATGCGGAAATCTATCAGAACGTTCAACCATTTACTTCTCCTGACACAAAAAAATAAATTTATGCAACCTTGATTTCTTTAATCGCTTCTTCCAAGTGTTCGTGAATCACCAGCTCCTCTCGCTCAAGAATTGCCCGTTTAGCAGCATCTTGTGCAACCCTCACAGCTTGAGCGGCCGAAAAATCTCTCATCTGAGCTATGAGTACAGGCCAGTTAATAGAGCCTACTTCCATAGCAGATAGTGTTTCTTTTAGGATAAATTCTAACTCTTTTTCTCCGGGCTTTGGTACTTCTATCAAATCATCAAATCGTCTCCACAGTGCAGTATCAAGAGATTTAGTGAGGTTTGTAGCTGCTACAATCAGACCTGAGGTGGGTTCATATTCATCCAAAATTTGAAGAAATGTATTTACCACTCGCTTAATTTCTCCTACTTCCTGATGGTCTTCTCTTGATTTAGCAATTGAGTCGCATTCATCAAGAAACAACAAACAGGGATTTTTTGATGCTTCTTCAAAAACCAGCCTCAAATTACTCGCCGTTTCGCCTAAAAAAGATGATACCATTGCATCAAATCGAACTTTGAGAAGTGGTAAACCTGTATTGCAAGCTAAACGCTCTGCTCCGAGTGTCTTACCACAGCCGGGGAAACCGTACAGAAGAATTTTTTGTCTGTAGCGGAGTCCGTGAAGAGCAAGCCTATCTCTTGCTGCATACTCGCGCTCAATTCGCTGGAAACGTTTTTCAATAACTTCAGGAAGCACCATGTGATGCCGCAGTTTTTCCCTTCCGATGACAGTCACTAAAGGAAGGTTTAATCGCTTACTTGTCGGCAGTTCGCTTAAAGCTTGTCGGCTATTTGGTACTGGCGAAGCTGCTTTGGTGTTAGAGGTCGATTTCTCTTTCTGGCTCTTTTTGGTAATATTCTCTAATTGGTCGGCTAGTAGCGTGTGTCCCTTCTGGCGTTCTTCCTCAATGACTAGGTGTGTGAGTTTGTCGATCGCCTCTGTGTCGGCACTGGCGATCGCCCTAAATAATCTTTTAAGAACTTCTGCTTTCATAGCGCCTCTCACTATACTAGAGAGTACACCACTATGATACTTGATTTATTAATCAACTACTTAATTAAAATAAAGTAGGTGAGGGCCCTTGCGCCCCCACCTACTTTAAAGACGACGATTAATTAGTAATCGAAGTCGCCGCCGCCCATGCCGCCGCCAGCGCCAGCAGCAGCAGCGCCATCCTTCGGTTCAGGCTTGTCAACGACGATGCACTCGGTTGTCAGCACCATACCAGCAATAGATGCTGCATTTTGCAGAGCAGAACGAGTCACCTTCGCAGGGTCAACGATACCAGCTTCAAACATATCGACAAACTCATTTGTCGCTGCGTTGAAACCAACGTTGAACGGCTTTTCTTTGACGCGCTCAGCAATCACAGCGCCGTTCAAACCAGCATTCTCAGCAATCCGCTTCAGAGGAGCAGCCAGAGCCCGTGCCACAATCAAAGCACCGGTCAATTCTTCGCCCTTCAGGCTGCTGTTAGCCCACTCTTCCAATTGAGGAGTCAGGTGAGCCAAAGTTGTACCGCCGCCGGGGACAATTCCTTCTTCTACAGCAGCTTTGGTAGCGTTAATCGCATCTTCCAAACGCAGTTTGCGATCCTTCATTTCTGTTTCGGTAGCCGCGCCGACTTTGATCACTGCGACGCCGCCAGCCAATTTGGCCAAACGTTCTTGCAGCTTCTCTTTGTCGTAGGAAGACTCGGTTTCGTCCATTTGACGGCGAATTTGTTCGCAGCGGGACTTGACGGCGACTTCGTTACCTTCGGCAACAATTGTGGTGCTGTCTTTGGTGATGGTGATGCGGCGAGCTTTGCCGATCATGTCGAGCTTGGTATTTTCCAGTTTCAAACCGGCGTCTTCGGTGATTAGTTGACCGCCGGTCAATACGGCGATATCTTCTAACATGGCTTTGCGTCGATCGCCAAAACCGGGTGCTTTCACAGCAGTCACGTTCAACACACCGCGCAGTTTGTTGACAACGAGGGTAGCTAGAGCTTCTTTCTCAATGTCTTCTGCAATGATCAACAGCGGGCGGCCGGAACGAGCTACTTGTTCGAGCACAGGTACTAAATCTTGTACCAAAGCGATTTTCTTGTCTGTCAGCAAGATGAAGGGTTCTTCGAGAATCGCTTCCATCCGTTCGGTGTCGGTGACGAAGTAGGGAGAAATGTAGCCTTTGTCGAAGCGCATCCCTTCGGTGATTTCCAATTCGGTGGTCATAGACTTCCCTTCTTCCAGGGAAATCACGCCTTCTTTGCCCACCTTGTCCATTGCGTTGGCAATCATTTGACCGACTTCATCGTCGTTACCAGCAGAGATGGAGCCTACTTGAGCGATGGCTTTGGAATCTTCTACTTGTTTGGCGTGTTCGGCAATTTTTTCTACCAAAAACGTGGTTGCTTTGTCAACACCGCGCTTGAGGGCGATCGCATTTGCACCGGCTGCTACGTTCCGCAGGCCTTCTTTGACCATTGCGTGGGCGAGCACGGTAGCAGTGGTGGTACCGTCGCCTGCTGCGTCGTTGGTTTTGGAAGCAGCTTGACGAATTAGAGCAACGCCTGTGTTTTCTACGTGGTCTTCTAGTTCGATTTCTTTGGCGATGGTAACGCCGTCATTGACGATCTGAGGAGCTCCGAATTTCTTTTCGAGAACCACGTTACGGCCTTTGGGGCCGAGGGTTACGGCCACTGCTTCGGCCAAAATGTCCATACCGCGTTCGAGGGCGCGACGTGCATTTTCGTTGTAGATGATACGCTTAGCCATAGTTTTTGGGGATGAGAAGGTTTGAGATTTTGGATTGGGGATGATGGATTTTAGTCATTTGTCCCGTGTCATTAGTTGTTTGGCGGCGTTCGCTTTAAACTAATGACTGATGACTAAGGACTGATGACTAATGATTAATTAGTTAACGATCGCCAGAATGTCTTTTTCTGCAAGCAAGACGTATTCGTCTGTGCCGAGTTTGATGTCGGTGCCGGCGTATTTCGAGTAGAGAACTTTGTCGCCGACTTTGACTTCCATTTCAGTGCGGCTGCCGTCGTCGTTGCGCTTGCCGGGGCCCACGGCCGCGACTTCGCCTACTTGGGGCTTTTCTTTCGCTGTGTCAGGCAGAAGGATGCCGCCGGCGGTTTTTTCTTCGCTAGCGCTTACTTTCACGAACACGCGCTCGCCTAACGGTTTAACGGTAGAAACACTCAGTGATACTGCTGCCATAAATAAATCTCCAGATTACAGATCCTAGTCAGTCAGCCGTCAGGGTCGCTATAAAAGCAACAGCCGACTGCTTACAACTGACATATTAGCACTCTCGACTCCTGAGTGCTAATTTAGCTCTAGAAAGGGGCGATCGCAACTTAGTTGTCAGTACGGGTTCCCGAACCGAGAATGAGTGGGAGCGAAGGAGAGGGGTAGGGGGAAGTGGGGGCTGTGGTGATGACTTTTGCTCGCTAACCAATTACTGTTGACGAATGAATAAAATGCTTGAACCTAACGAGGAATATTGCAGCCAAGGCTTGAGCGCTTGCGTCCAAAGCCTGGGGCTCGCTAAAATCGAGCGGCATATTTTTATCTGTGCTGACCAAACGGTGCCCAAGTGCTGCGATCGGCAAACCAGTCTGGAGGCGTGGAATTACTTAAAAAAACGCTTGCAAGAATTGGGGTTGGACAAGCCAAGTGCCGATCGACCAACCTGTGTCTTTCGCACGAAAGCCAATTGCCTGCGAGTGTGCGCGTCTGGCCCGATCGTGGTAGTCTATCCAGACGGAGTGTGGTATCGCGACGTTACTCCCCCCGTCATTGAGAGAATTATTCAGGAACATCTCCTAAATTCAAAGGTCGTTCAAGAATACGCTTTCTTGACTCATCCTTTGCCTGTGCCTCCTGAGGCAGAGCCAAACATTTAAGTATAGCGCTGTTAAAGTACAAAGTTATACTGAAATGTTAAGTTTAAGGTTAAAGGTGAGAATTTTAGACCGTTGGGCTCCCAGGCGATCGCACCTGCTACAGAGCAAAAAAACTGTAGTTAGGTTGTCTTGGTAGTCGGGCTTGGCTTGTCGCTGGTGTTGCTCAAAAGGTACGCAAAAAAAAAACGATCGGAGAAAGTGTGAAATTTTGTGCAAAAGTTTCTCAGTGGCCGACACTAAGCAGTTTGCCAAACTACACTAGAAACAGTTAAATACGTAAGTAGGGAGTCTGCTTAAATTCCTCTATATCAGAAGTATCATTTAAAACTGGGGCATCAACCAATTAAACCGATCGAGATTAAATATTTAACTTGGGCTCTCCCAGAGAGTCTCCAATCAATCAAGACCGATAGTGACAACGGGCGATATTCGTCCATTACACATCTCCAATAACTCTGGTGGGGCAGGCAGGATGCCTGCCATTGACAGGCTTTTGTGAAGATGTACCTTATAGGTTTTGGCTCCGTTCCTAGTCGCAAGACATTCACAAACGGGCGTCGATCGCTGGTTGGGAAGCGGTAACACCTGCCCCACTTTCCCCTGAGGGCGATCGTTTCACCCGACGGCAGTCCTCCACCCCCAGCCGGGTATTGGCGGAGTGACGGAAAAAACACGAGTGAAAAAAAGGAAGCGAGCGGGATACTTTAGCGGGAATAAACATGACAAAAGACAATAATTCAGGAGATCAAAAACGGCTGATGCTGGTTGACGACGACCCGAACTTAATCTTGCTAGTCAAGGATTACTTGGAGTTTCGGGGTTACAACGTCATTACAGCAGAAAACGGCAGAGACGCTCTAGAAAAGCTCGAACAAGAAGTCCCCGATTTGATCATATGCGATGTGATGATGCCGGAAATGGACGGGTACACTTTAGTCAAATACATCAGAGAAGACCCGCGCACGAGCTGGATTCCGGTTCTTTTCTTGTCCGCCAAAGGTCAAAGTTCAGACCGAGTAAAAGGCTTGAGCACTGGGGCTGACGTTTATATAGTCAAGCCTTTTGAACCAGAAGAACTGGTAGCCCAAGTAGAATCTTCTCTGAAAGCAGCCTCCCGCTTGATTCGTCACTCAAATCCAGGTATTGAGAGCGGTCCAAAAATTAAGGCGCGCCGCAATGTCGAATTGACTCCCACTGAGTTAAAGGTGGTACAGTTGCTAGCGCAGGGTATGGCAAACCGACAGATCGCAGACGTGATGAATGTCAGCCAGCGGACTATAGAGAGCCACGTCAGCAATATGCTGGGCAAAACAGGTCTGCACAACCGGACAGAGTTAGCTCGCTGGGCCCTTGAAAGCAAAAAGGCTTGAGCTGAGGTACTCTGCTATCAAATCAGGGAGCAAAAGCGAGTGCTATGCGCTTCGGTATGCCTGCTGGGCGGTAGGGCGGTAGGGCGGTAGTGTGAAGCCCTATTAACCTGGACAGGGCAGCCGGTATTGAGTTACTAGGCGTCTGGTTTGTGAGGGCTGCTCGATCGAATCCAAGCAGGGTTAAAAGAGCCCTCTGGCGGTAGAGCCTAAAATATGAAATACTGGGGGGATGGAGTTTTCTGAAGTCTAATCTATTGCCTCAGTTAGCTCCATGTTGCTAAAATGTGATATTTAGATTAACTTCTTTCTACAATTATTAGGTCTAAGTTTCTATGACAAACTTAATGAACCGCCTTTCTATTTTTGTGGACGGGAACAATATGTTCTACGCTCAACAAAAGAACGGTTGGTTTTTTGATCCTCGCAGGGTGCTCGAATATTTCAAAACTTCGCAGCCGAATGTCATCTTGATCAATGCTTTCTGGTATACGGGTCTGAAAGACCCGCAAGATCAAAGGGGATTTCGAGATGCCTTGATCAGTCTGGGTTACACGGTTCGCACTAAGATTCTTAAGGAATATTACGATGATGCTTCGGGCAGATATTCTCAAAAGGCTAATTTAGACATTGAGATTGTTGTTGATATGTTTAATACGGTGGATCAGTACGACCAAGTTGTGCTGTTTAGCGGAGATGGGGATTTTGAGCGGGCGATCGAGCTGTTGCGATCTAAAAATACTCATATTACTGTGGTATCAACCGAAGGAATGATTGCTAGAGAGTTACGAAATGCTACAGATAGGTATATAGACCTAAATGAAATTAGGGAACATATCGAGAAAATGGATTATTAGTCAGTAGTTATTAGTCATTAGTCATTAGTCATTAGTCATTAGTCAGCAGTCATTAGTCATCAGTCATCAGTCATCAGTCATCAGTCAGTAGTTATGGGTTATGGGTTATTAATTATTAGTTATTGGCGCGAGACACAAAACTGGTGACTGGGGGCTAAAAACCCAGAAAAACGGACAAGTAAAAATCAGGAAAACACTTTTTTAGAGCTATGAAAACTCAACCAAGTCAAGACCGGATTATTATTTTCGATACGACTTTGCGGGACGGAGAACAATCTCCGGGTGCATCTCTGAATGTGGATGAAAAGCTGACGATCGCTCGCCAGTTAGCAAGATTGGGCGTGGATGTGATTGAAGCGGGTTTCCCTTTCACCAGCACGGGAGATTTCGAGGCAGTCCAAAAAATAGCCAGATCGGTTGGCACGGAACATGGGCCGACTATTTGCGGTTTAGCACGGGCGAGAAAGCCGGATATTAAAAGAGCAGCAGAGGCTCTGAAACCAGCCGCAAATGCGCGAATTCATACGTTTCTGGCTACGTCTGATATTCACTTGGAGCATAAGTTGAAAAAGACGCGGGCTGAGATTCTGGAAATTGTGCCGGAAATGGTGGCTTACGCTAAGTCTTTTGTGGATGATGTGGAGTTTTCGCCGGAAGATGCTTGCCGATCGGAACCGGAGTTTTTGTATCAGGTTCTGGAACGGGCGATCGCAGCGGGTGCGACTACTGTTAATATTCCCGATACAGTCGGTTACACGACTCCGAGCGAGTTTGGGGCTTTGATTCGGGGAATTAAAGAAAATGTGCCGAATATCGATCGCGCAATTATTTCGGTTCACGGTCACAATGACTTAGGATTGGCTGTTGCTAACTTTTTGGAAGCCGTAAAAAATGGTGCCAGACAGTTAGAATGCACGATTAACGGAATTGGCGAACGGGCGGGAAATGCAGCTCTGGAAGAGTTGGTAATGGCGCTTTACGTGCGGCGCCAATATTATAATCCGTTCTTGGGTCGGGCTGCGGATTCTGAGGAACCGCTGACAAATATTGACTCGCGCCAAATTTACAAAACTTCCCGCTTGGTTTCCAATTTGACGGGGATGCTGGTGCAGCCAAATAAGGCGATTGTCGGGGCAAATGCTTTCGCTCACGAGTCGGGAATTCACCAAGACGGGGTGCTGAAAAATAAGCTGACATACGAGATTATGGATGCTGAGTCGATCGGCTTGACGGAAAATCAAATCGTCTTGGGCAAATTATCCGGCCGCCACGCTTTTCACACTCGCTTGAAAGAGTTGGGTTTTGAAATGGCAGATGATGAGCTAAATAAGGCTTTTGTCAAGTTTAAAGATTTGGCAGACAAGAAAAAAGAGATTACTGATTGGGATTTAGAGGCGATCGCCAATAACGAAGTACACCAAGCACCGGAACTGTTCCGGTTAGAATTAGTGCAGGTTTCTTGCGGCGACAAATCTCGCCCGACAGCAACCGTCACTGTGCGGAATCCAGCGGGCGAAGAATTGACCGATGCCGCGATCGGCACTGGGCCTGTGGATGCGATTTACAGGGCAATTAACCGGGTGGTAAACGTACCGAACGAGTTGATCGAGTTTTCTGTACAATCCGTAACAGCGGGCATAGATGCGATCGGGGAAGTAACAATTCGCTTGCGCCACGAAGGCAAAGTATTTTCCGGTCACTCAGCAAATACCGACATTATCGTAGCGTCTGCAGAAGCATACATCAGCGCTTTAAATCGACTGTATCAGGCATTGCAGCATACTACTGAAAAATCCTCGGAACAGCCAACTCTGATCAGAAATGAAGTTGTTGCAGAAGCACAGCGCTGATAAATTTCTTGTCAGCCATTTTTCTTGAAACAAACCGCAGACGAACCCAGAGCGAAGCAGATAAATCTCAATTAATCTGCCTTGAGCCAGGTTTATCTGCGGTTTAAAATTACTTTTTTTTACTAATAACCAACTCTTGAAAAATGCAAGACGAAACTTTAAAAAAAGAGCGGCAATTCCACGATGCTTGGGCATCCACAATCGATATTGACGGCATCCGAGTCAATGATTACTTTGAAGCTTGTACCGCCCCAGAAAATAGATTTATCGTCCAGCAAATGGGCAATATTACAGGCAAACGCCTGTTAGATTTAGGCTGCGGCGCGGGAGAAAATAGCGTTTATTTTGCTAAAAAAGGTGCGAATTGTGTGGCGGCGGACTATTCTCAAGGCATGGTAGAAGTTGCTATGAAATTGGCTGAGAAAAACGGCGTCAAAATAGACGGCTGCACGGTGAATGCAATGGCGATGGATTTCCCGGACAATAGTTTTGATATTGTTTATGCTTCTAATTTGTTGCACCATTTACCGGAACCAGAAAAGGCAATTCGCGAAATGCACCGCGTGCTAAAGCCTGGGGGTAAAGCTTGTTTTTGGGACCCGATGAAGCACAATCCTGTGATTAATGTTTACCGCAGGATGGCGACTGAGGTGCGGACGGAGGATGAAACTCCTTTAGATATTAATATTGTGAATTTTGTCAAGTCTTTGTTTTCTGAGACGGCTTATGATACGTTTTGGCTGACATCGCTTTGGGTTTTTTTGCGCTTTTATTTGATAGAAAAAGTGCATCCAAATGAGGAGCGTTATTGGAAAAAGATTATCATTGAACAAGATAGATTGAAACCGGAATACTCTCGGTTGGAAGAGTTGGATGGATTTTTGAAAAAGTTGCCTTTGATGAAGCGCTTGGCTTGGAATTTGGCTGTTGTGGCAACGAAGTAATTAAAAAAAGTACAATAAGTCAAAGCATTTATTTAAGAGGCTAATTATGCCAGAAACTATTACTGCTATCTACGAAAACGGGGTTTTTCGTCCCTTGAGTTCTGTGTCTTTCAAGGATGGGGAAACTGTGCAGATTCAACTCTGGCCAGACGATCCAAAAAAGCAGGCAGAATTGGCAATCCAGTTTTTAGTTGACCGAGGATTGGTGACTCCACTACCTAACGATCCCCATAACGTCGAGGCTGTCACTGATGAAGAGGTGTATGAATTGGCTAAAAGGTTAGGGGCAAAACCGGGCAAGCCTCTGTCAGAAATTATTATCGAGGATCGCGGCTCGTGGTAAACATTTATTTTTTGGATAGCAGCGCCCTCATCAAAAGATATGTGGTTGAAATTGGCAGCCCTTGGATAAAAACGCTCACGGATTCCCAGACTGGTAACTCGCTGCTTCTAGTCAGCATCACCTGGGTGGAAGTTCTTAGTGCTTTTGCACGCAGACAACGTGAAGGCGGTATAACTGCTGCGGAAGTTGCTGCACTTATTGCAAAGTTTCGCTCTGAATTCAATAGTCGGTATAGAGTTATCGAAGTTGATCTGGCACTGGTTGAAAGGGCGGGTGAATTGATTGTTCAATATCCACTGCGGGCTTATGATGCTGTGCAATTAGCGTCTGCTTTGCGCGTTCAATCAGTTTTAACATCCATACCAGAAACTCAACTAATTTTTGTTTCTGCGGACAACAGATTGCTCGATATTGCTCAGTCGGCAGGGTTGGCGATTGATAATCCTAATAATTATCAGTAATCAAGCTGTGTGTAGTCAGGAATTCAAGTCCTCATAAAAATCAGAGGACTAAAGTCATTACTAGAAACTACTTTTAGTGCGATCGTTAGTTATAGGATTTCTTTCAATGTTTTTACCAATATTTGATTTTGTTCCTCCGTACCTACACTAATCCGCAATTTGTCTTCTAATCGCGGCTGATTGAAGTATCGAATCAATATTCCCCGTACTTTCAGTGTTTTATAAATCCTTTCTGCATCGCCGTTTGGTGGCCTAACTAACAAAAAATTGGTTTGCGAGGGCCAAACGTCAAAGCCTAATTTCTTGAAGCTAACAGCTAGTTTTGCTCGCGAAGCCTTAATTTTTTCGGCGTTGCTTATTTTGTGCTCTTGATCGGCGATCGCTGCCGCCCCCACTGCATAGGCTAAAGCATCCACATTATAGCTGTCTTTGATTTTATTTACTTCTGCCAGCAGCGCCGGATTTGCTATGCCAAAACCCAGCCTCAATCCTGCGAGGGAATAACCTTTTGAAAGCGTTCTCAAAATAATAACATTACTGTACTTTTTTGTCAAGTTCAAAGCATTTTCTTCGGCGAAATCTACATAAGCTTCGTCGATCACAAGAATGCCCGATAACTCTTTAGCCAGTTTCTCCAAATCTGCAACAGATATGGCTGTTCCCGATGGACTGTTTGGCGAAGCTATAAATGTCACTGCACCCTGGGCTGCTATTAACAAATCGACTGGTAACTTGTAGTCCTCGGGATAAGGAACTTTGACAAATTCTGCATCTTGAATTTCTGCCAAAGTGCGATACAATACATATGTGGGTGAAGGACAAACAATCTGTTTCCCAGATTCGCCCACAGCGCGAACTATCAAGTTTAATAAATCGTCGCTGCCGTTACCTACAACAATCCAATCGTCAGCAACTCCCAAAACTTGACTAGCAGCAATGCGGAAACTTTTGCCAGTGGGATCTGGATAGCGCCGCAGCATTTCTCCGTCTATTTCCTGAAGCACTTTTAAAGCTTTGGGAGAAGGCGGATAGGGATTTTCATTAGAATTTAATTTAATAATTTTTGTGCCTAGCGGTGGCTGTTCCCCCGGCACATAGCCAGACATTTCGTGGATGCTTTTGCGAAAGTAATTCATCTATTATCTGCGTTTATCTGCCTTCATCTTCGGTTAAAAAATTATATCAAACAATTAGTGACTATCCGCGTGATACCCAAATCAATTAACTTTTGCATATCCGCTCGATCGTCCACCGTCCAGGCCACAATGTCAACTCCCTGACTCCGGCTTTCTTGAATTAGTGCGGGGTTTTCCAGCAACACGCGGTACTGGCTGCTAATCAAATTATCCCGATGCGCCACAGCTTGAGCTAATTGAGTTTTGTACGCTTCTAGATTAGCAACAATGTGTCCGATCGCCAAATCGCCAGATAGCCGCCGCACTTGTTCCAGAAATCCAGGGTTAAAGGAAGTAATAACGCATTTATGTTGGATTTCTTCGCCCTTCAAAGTATTGACAAAAGCCGCGACATCTGAATCAGACCACTCGCAGTGAGGCTTGACATCAAAGTAAAGAAATTTGTCAACATTTTTGAGGATAGCTAATGATTCTTTTAAGGTAGGAATTTTTTCTTGTGAAAATTCATCGCTAAACCATTTTCCCGCATTAAGTGTTTGCAATTCAGACAGAGTTTTTTCCCTAACTTTGTCAGAAACTCCAGTGATTCTATCTAATGTGGCGTCGTGAAAAATCACTGGTACGTTGTCGGCGGATAGCTGGATGTCAAATTCGATCGAATGAGCTCCACGGGCGATCGCCAGTTCAAAAGCTGCTAAAGTATTCTCGGGGGCGATCGCTGAAAATCCCCGATGTGCGATAATTTCTAAATTCACTGTCTTGTGCCCTCTAAAAAATCTGCCACAGTTTGATTAAAAGTTTCCTGTTGAGTCAAAAAAGACCAGTGATTCCCCGGTACTTTTGCAACGCTAAGATTTTTCAAGTATCTCTTGTATGGCTGCATTTGCCAATTCATGCGATTTACGCCTTTTTCCGGCTGTACAAACAAAGTCTGGATATCAATATTTTCTGTTAAACCGGCAACTTTCATCACTTCTGCAAATATCTGATTTCTGGCTGCAATCGCAAATTTACTGCCCCAACTTCCGTCGGATTTTTGTTCTATTTGGTGTTGGAATACCATTTGCTGCACGTCACTCCAGTCTGCGTATTCTCCCGATTGTTTTGCTGCTGCTTCTGCTTGGGATAAAGTCGCAAACGGGCCCACACATTTGAGACAGTCTAATTTTCGGTAAACAATTGGCAAGGTGAGTTTAATGGCGGCGGGCAGTTTTGTGATGAAGATGGGGTCTACTAAAATCATACTGCAAAAGCGAGCCGGATTTTGCCTCGCCCAAATCGCTGCTAGTTTGCCCGTCCAAGAATGTCCTAAAATATGGGCGTTTGGCCAGTTGAGATGTGCCATCAAAGCTTCTAAATCTGCGATCGCACTTTCAAAAGTATAGTCTGTTTTCGGTTTGCTACTTTCTCCGTGACCGCGCATATCTGGTGCTACAATATGATAGCGGTTGGACAAGTAATTGCCCAAGCTAGTCCAGACACACGCACTATCTGCTAAACCGTGCAGCAGCAGCAAACGGGGAGATTTTTCTTTCCCAGTTTCTGGCTGCCATTCTAGGTAGGAAAGTTCGATTTCTGGTAAGTGCAAAGTATTACGATTTGGCATAATTAGGGTATTTGATGGTTGGATGAATTTGACTTTACCTCCTTTATACTATTTTTATGAAGAGGCAAGATGCCTGTGAAGCGAAGAGTGAAGTTTATTGTACGGTTTTCCTCAACAGCTGGAGTTTAGACTAAAAGCGATATGAGAGAACGCAAACCAAATGGAATTAGAGATTAAAAATATTATCTTTTCAGC
>NZ_JAUBQD010000061.1:39345-41444 GCF_036701085.1 Microcoleus sp. Pol7_A1 | reverse complement strand
TAATGAATCCCAAACATCTCAAAAACTGGTTTACTAATTGCTGCTACTGTACCTCATAACATCCGGAAGTGCTGTAATATAGCTAATAGATTCGGACGATCGCACTTATGACTGTACAAAAATTAGAAACTCAAGTCTTAACCTTAAATGCGGTTGATAAAGCTAAACTAATCAGCATCCTAACTCAAACTTTAACCAACGGTTCTCTAGGCATTAAAAAAACTCCTGGTGTGTGCGGAGGCGATGCTTGTATCGGTAATACTCGCATACCAGTTTGGTCGTTGGTGTGCGATCGACGTTTAGGTGCTTCCGATGCTATCATCCTAGAATAATTTCCCGATCTAACCGCCGCTGATTTGGTAAATGCGTGGGCTTATGCTGATGCTTACCCAGAAGAAATTGAACAAACAATTAGAGAAAATGATTGAGATCGTAAAAAATGACACTGAAAGAATTAGAAAAACAACTCCTTGCCTTAACTCCCGCTGAAAAGACTCAGGCAATACAGCTATTAGTCCAAAGTTTAAGCAATACTTGGCAAGGAATAGAAAAAACTCCCGGCGTGTGTGGTGGTAGGGCTTGTATTGCGGGGACTCGTATCCCTGTTTGGGTAATGGTTGAAGCTCGTCGTATAGGATATAGTGAAGCCGATTTGCTAGAAAATTATCCCACTATTAGTGCGGCAGATCTGGCAAATACCTGGGCTTATGCTGATGCCTATCCTGATGAAATTGAACAGGCAATCCGGGAAAATGAGGAAGCCTAAAACATGGCGCGTTTATATTCAGATGAGCAATACCCAATAGCTGTTGTCAGAATTCTGCGAACTCTCGGTCACGATGTTTTAACTGTTCAAGAAGCAGGAAATGCTGGACTTAAAATTCCTGACGATCGAGTTTTAGAATTTGCAACGAGTGATTCTCGCTCGGTGTTAACACTCAATCGGCAAGATTTCATCCGACTGCATCGCATCCAACCTAATCATTCTGGTATTATTACCTGCACTAACGATCGCAACTGGGGAAGGTTGGCATCACGTATTGATGAAGCTATTTTTGCTGAAGAAACATTGACTGGCAAATTGATTCGGGTAATACGTCCCCAAAGCTGAAAAAAAGCCCCTCGCCCTTCCCGACCTCACAACCTTACAATTAAATCCCCCATTGCTCCCAAGATTAGGTAAAATTATTGGCGTGTCTGAGGATAAACTATATGCGCTGGGTTCGATATATTGCGATCGCGATCGTCAATGGTTTCGGTGTCGTCATCGGTATTATTTGGGTTGCAGTCCCCACAACAGTGGCTCAACCTTCCCTAAACTACCAACTCGCACTCTCTGGGCGACAGCCAGACGCCGAAACTCCGCAATCCCTTTCCGAACTATACAAATTGCGCGATCGGCTGAAAGTACAATTAGATAACCTTGCCAAAACTTCCGACAGCGCCCCGTTTCCTGGAGAACTTTGGAAATCCGCAATCAACCGCCAGCAATCCCAAACTCTGACGCAGCAACTCCAAAACGTTCAAAGTCAGATTCAAATAGAAGAAAGAGCCAAATATAATTGGGACGATGCTGCTAAATTAGCCGCCCAAGCAGTCTTAATTGGACGCACTTCTAATCCTTCTTCTGCTACTTGGGAAGAGTCCCAGCGGCTGTGGCAGTTGGCTATCAATACCCTGCGACTCATTCCCCACGATTCTTTTTTGGCTGATCGGGCGATCGACAAAACCATCGAATATCAAGGAAACCTCAGTGTCGCTACCTATGAAATGCAAGTGGCACGTTCTGTTGAGAAAGTTAGAGCCGAGGAAGAAGAGATAAGAGAGCGAGCCCGCAAAGAGCAAGAGAAAAAAGAATTTGCTCGTCGAGAAATAGAGAGAAAAGAGCAAGAGAAAAAAGACCGGGCTAGAAAAGAACTTGAAAGGCAAGAGTTTGAAAAGCAAGAATTAGCCCGTAAAGAAATTGAAAGGCAAGAATTAGCCCGTAAAGAAATTGAAAGACAAGAACTTGAAAAGCAAGAATTAGCCCGTAAAGAAATTGAAAGACAAGAACTTGAAAGGCAAGAGTTAGCCCGTAAAGAAATTGAAAGGCAAGAATT
>NZ_JAUBQD010000061.1:0-39245 GCF_036701085.1 Microcoleus sp. Pol7_A1 | reverse complement strand
AGCCCGTAAAGAAATTGAAAGACAAGAACTTGAAAGGCAAGAGTTAGCCCGTAAAGAAATTGAAAGACAAGAACTTGAAAGGCAAGAGTTAGCCCGTAAAGAAATTGAAAGACAAGAACTTGCAAGACAAGAGTTAGAGAGAAATCAGCAAGCAACTCCTCAACCAACTCCTGAATCAACTGCAACACCAACTCCCGCCCCAGTTACGCCTGCTGCGTCCCCGTCGAACTTTTTGTTTGTGGGAGATACTAACAGAGATGGCCAAATTAACCAGCAAGACGACGCCGGAAAAGAACAATGGTCTTTGTCCAAGGGCGCGCTAATTTTATTTAACGATCGCAATAACGATCGCGGCAAGATACCGACTTGGAAACAAACCAAAGTTAGCGCTCCCCGCCGTGCAGCAATGCTTTCTCAAGTTAACTTAACACTATCTGAAAACTTCAAAACCTCTCAGTTATTTATCACGGCTGACAGCATTGCCAGCCCTCACATCAGCGTTTTCCAGAAGACGGGCGACGGCTGGCAACCTGTAGATATATCCGGCGCTAAACCTCTAGTTTTCAGCACGAATATTGTTTTAGGTGTGGAAGCCAAACAATTTGCCGATCGCAACTGGAACGGCACTGTTAATCTCAAAGCAACTGCCCAAAACAACGGCCAAGAAATCGCCTCCACAACAATCCAAATGGGCGTTAGTCCTTGGATGATAGCGCCCAATACAGCACCAGTAACCGAAGTTCAGGTCAGCGACAGAGGCTCGGTCAACAGCGAATTTATCTCGCAACTAAAACAAGCAGTAGAACCCACGGGCGCTACAGTGAAAATTCTCCAGGGCGATCGCACTTGGATGCAAGATACCCAGAAAAACGGCTACGTTCAATTGCCCGAACAATCGGAAGTACGCCTGTTTAATGTAGCCCTAAAAAGCAATAGCGAGCCAGAGAAAAACCCGCCTATTAAATCAACTCAAGACCGGGATTTGAAAGTAGTTAAAATTGGGAATCCTCGTTCTTTAGATCCTGTAAGTCAGTGGTCTGACGGATACGGCAATTTGCAGGTGACACCGCCGATTCCCGGACACCCAATGGGTCGAGTTTATTATGGGAATTCCGGAAATGCTAGTTTTAATCCAGAGGTACTTGATTTTATTCAAGCTCAGAGAATTCAAGGGCCGCCAGTGGATATTGATACTTCTTGGCTTTTGACTCGCCAAGTCGATGAAATTATCAATTTTATTCCCACTCAAACTCCCGGGCAATATGTAATGGCGATCGCCAGTCCAGAAGCAGGAGTTAAGCTGTTGGAAGAATTGGAGGGAAGAGGTTACGGCGATGTGACGATTAATCGTGGTTTGAGCACTCAAACAACTGTCAGCGCCGCCTTGAAAAACCGTGCTTTAATTCAACACAATCTCTATTTGCAAAATCAGAAACTTAATCCGATTATAGAGAAGTTGAAAAGAGAGTTTTTACTCCGAGACGACCAAATTATTCAAGTTCCGGCGATGTTTGGCTACAGCGGTTATGCTTGGTGGCCAAATATGGTGAATTCGGTGCCAGTTAACGGCAAGTTGTTAGTTTCAAATCCGCGCGGGCCAATGATTGAGGGTGTAGATTACACTCAGGAAAGATTGCGCCAACTGTTGCTTCCTGCTGGCGTCAGCGTTAGTTTTCTGGATGACAGGTATTATCAAGAATTAAAAGGAAACGTGCAGTCGGCGACGAATACTGTGAGGAAGCCAGAAGACCGACCTTTTTGGCAGTCTTTGCCTAATAATTGATCCCAGTAGTAATTTGCGATCGCAATTTGTACTCAATATTTACGGAAAATTGGTAAATTGCGATCGCCCCAGCAGAGAGATTTCTCGATCGACATGGACGGCATTTTGTCAATAGCCGTGCCGTATTGGTGCAGTGCAGGCGATCGCACCAGTAACGTAAAATGTCTAAAAGCGGTCTTTGTAAAATAAATTTAGCCCCATGAGCGACGAACAGGAAAAAAAACAAATTTTGACTCAGCAACCGGAAACAATTTCCACTGCCAGTGATGAGTTCGAGCGCAGTGAAATTGCCAGGGCGGATTCAACTTCCGCATCAGCAGAAACTCCCGCAGAAATTGCCGCGCCCGAAGATATTTCAGCGCCAATCGACGAAGCCGAAACAATTCCAATTGCCACCGATAGCGCGCCGGAAACAACTCAACTTGCAAGTTATCCGCCTCCAACAATTCCAACTGCCAACTCCGAACCAAAACCAGCTCGCTCGTGGCAAATATTAGCAGTTTTTCTCAGCGGAATGTTAGTCGGTTCCGTCCTTAGTCTCGGCAGTTTGCTAGCGTGGAGAATGTATCAGGAAAGAGCGAACCTTCAAATCAAACTACCCGCTGACGTACCCCTCCCCGAAAGCCCTCCGCCTGTCGCAACAGCGCCCGCCAACCGCCGGCTCGGACTTCCCCCTGCCCCTGGAAGAGGACTGCCCGCCACAATCCCTCCGTCGCCCAGTCCCACTCAAATACCCTCTGTGTCTGGCGTTCCGCAACTTGCTTCCCCCTCGTCGTCGTCTTCTCCTTCTCCTTCTCCTTCTCCTTCTCCCGCTGCGGTTGAAACCCCTGTAACTGAGCGAGTTAACTTTCAAGCCGGTGCTACGGGAACTATTCTGAGCAGTAGTTTGCGAGCCAACATATCAAAGCGCTACTTACTGGAGTGCAATAGCGGCCAAAGCATGACAATAAATGTTCAAGAAGGTCAAGTTAGCGCAGCAATTATTGCTCCTAACGGTGAAAATGTAGGTACTGCTGACAGCACAGGTCAGTGGCAAGGTCAACTAACCAGTAGCGGCGATTATACTATTGAAATTTCAGGCGATCGCCAAGCAAACTACCAAGTTAAAATTGAAGTCAAATAGCAACTATAATTGTATCAGGGGGCAGTTACAAAATACATAAAGTCCCCCTGTAGCAAATTACAAATTACAAATTACTTATTACCAATGATCGCACAAGTATCTGAAAACATCTACGAAGCCAAAACCCAGGAAATTGCCAAAGAAATACTGCGGGTAACTCAAGAGAAAAAGCGTTCTTTTTTCGGTCAACTCCAAGACCAAATGCGCTGGGACGACAAACTGATGGATTGGGCGATGGCCAGCCCCGGACTGCGGGTGCAGTTGTTTCGATTTATTGACTGTTTGCCTGCCCTCCGCAGCAGGCCGGAAATTGCCCGCCATCTGCAAGAATACCTGACCGCCCAAGAGGTGGAATTGCCCGAAGCATTGAAAAAATTGCTCAACTTTGCTAACGCTGATTCGGTTCCGGGTCAATTGGCGGCGACGACGGTTGCGCCTGCTGTGGAAACTTTGGCGCACAAGTATATTTCTGGGGAAAATATCAAGCAGGTAATTAAAACCTTAGAGCGACTTCGCAAAGATAAAATGGGTTTTACAGTTGACCTTTTGGGGGAAGCTGTCATTACTGAAGCGGAGGCGCAAAGTTATCTTAACCGCTATTTGGAATTGATGGAGGAACTGGCGAATGCAGCGAAGAATTGGTCGCAGGTAGATGCAATTGATAAAGCTGACGGCGAAACTCTGCCGCGAGTGCAAGTATCGGTAAAGTTAACGGCTTTTTATTCTCAGTTTGACCCTTTGGATGCTAAAGGTAGCGAGGAGAAAGTAAGCGAGAGAATTCGCCTGTTACTGCGCCGCGCTAAGGAATTGGGAGCGGCCGTTCATTTCGATATGGAACAGTATGCTTACAAGAGTTTGACTCTGAGCATTCTCAAAGACTTATTGTTAGAAGAAGAGTTTCGCAGTCGCACCGATATCGGAATTACATTGCAAGCATATTTGCGCGACAGTGCCCAAGATTTGCGAAACCTGATTTCCTGGGCAAAAAAACGCGGAAATCCGGTGACAGTGCGTCTGGTAAAAGGCGCTTACTGGGATCAGGAAACTATCAAAGCGATGCAGAAAGATTGGCCGCAGCCAGTCTACAATGACAAAGTTGCTACAGATGCAAATTTCGAGCAGATGACGCAGTTGCTGCTCGAAAATCACGAATATTTGTATGCAGCTATTGGCAGTCATAATGTACGATCGCAAGCGAGGGCGATCGCCATTGCCGAAACTCTCAACATCCCGCGCCGCCGCTTTGAAATGCAGGTACTGTACGGCATGGGCGACAGATTGGCTAAGCTTTTGGTCGATCGGGGTTATCGCGTCCGAGTCTACTGCCCCTACGGCGATTTGCTGCCGGGAATGGCTTATTTGATCCGCCGTTTGCTGGAAAATACCGCCAACAGTTCTTTCATCCGGCAAAGTTCCGAAGAAATGCCGATCGAACAATTGTTAGCCGCACCAGTTGCTAACGGAAATGACCAGCTAGTTTACAGCAAAGTATTTCCCAACGTTGCCGATACCGACTACGCCAATACCAAATTGCGGCAACAAGCAGAAACAGCCATCAAATCAGTGCGCGCCAACTTAGGTAAAACCTATTTACCTCTAATCGATGGCGAGTACCAAAATACTGAAGCAACAGTCAATTCCCTCAACCCTTCCAATCCCACAGAAGTAGTCGGCAAAATCGGATTGCTTTCCGAAGAACAGGCAAAACAAGCCCTTGAAGCAGCAAAATCAGCCTCCACCAGTTGGCGAAAAACCCCCGTCAGACAGCGGGCAGGCGTCCTCCGCAAAGCCGCAGAGTTGATGGAACAAAGACGGCACGAACTGTCAGCTTGGATGGTGTTTGAAGTCGGCAAACCTGTCAGAGAGTGCGATGCCGAAGTCTCCGAGGCTATTGATTTTTGCCGCTACTACGCCGACGAAATGGAACGGTTGGAACAAGGAAAAAATTACGACGTAGCCGGAGAAACCAACCGCTACAGCTATCAGCCGCGCGGCATTTCTTTAATCATTTCACCTTGGAATTTCCCCCTCGCAATTCCTGTGGGAATGACTGTTGCATCGCTGGTGGCAGGGAATTGTACTTTGCTCAAACCTGCGGAAGTTTCCTCAGTAATTGCAGCAAAAATCACAGAAATTTTGCTAGAAGCTGGCATTCCCAAAGGCGTATTTCAATACGTGCCTTGCAAAGGTTCAACCGTCGGCGCTTACATGGTGAAACACCCCGACGTTCACATGATTACTTTCACCGGTTCTCAGGAAGTTGGCTGTCAGATTTATGCCGATGCTGCGATTTTGCAGCCTGGACAAAAACACCTGAAACGAGTAATTGCGGAAATGGGCGGCAAGAATGCAATTATTGTCGATGAAAGTGCCGATTTAGACCAAGCAGTTGCAGGCGTAGTTTATTCGGCATTTGGCTACAGCGGCCAAAAATGTTCCGCTTGTTCGCGAGTAATTGTAGTCGAATCGGTGTACGATAATTTTGTGGCAAGATTGGTAGAAGCGACGCGATCGCTCAATGTCGGCCCAGCAGAAAATCCTGGCACTCAAGTCGGCCCTGTGATCGATGCAAATGCCCATTCGCGCATCCGCGAATACATCGAAAAAGGTCGCGCTGAAGCTAAGATAGCTTTAGAAATGCCCGCACCGGAAACCGGTTATTTTGTCGGCCCAGTCATTGTTACGGAAGTATCGCCGACAGCAACTCTCGCCCAAGAAGAAATTTTCGGCCCAGTTTTGTCGGTGATTCGGGCAAAAAATTTCAGCGAAGCGATTGTTATTGCTAACGGTACGAATTTTGCTTTAACCGGCGGATTGTATTCTCGCACGCCTTCGCATATCGATCGAGCCGCATCCGATTTTGAAGTCGGAAATCTGTACATCAATCGCGGAATTACCGGCGCTGTGGTATCGCGGCAACCTTTCGGAGGATTCAAACTTTCGGGAGTTGGTTCTAAAGCTGGCGGGCCGGATTATTTGCTGCAATTTCTGGAACCCCGTACCATAACTGAAAATATTCAGCGGCAGGGTTTTGCACCGATTGAAGGAGTGGATGATTAATCATTCCTTTGTTGGCAGTGAGGACTGAAGTCCTCACTTTGGCTGTTAAGTTGGTAGGGTGCGCAATGCGCACCTTACTGTGGGATAACAGAAAAAATTTCTGCGATATGAGCTAGTTATAAAATGGAATCTACGAAAGATCGCGATCGGCTAAATTTTCAAAACCCTTCACTTGACAAGTGGCTGCGATTTTTAATTATAGCCGTATTGGTCATCGGTATTTTATTTCGCTTCGCCAATCTCGATCGCAAATTTTACTGGCTCGACGAAACATATACTTCTTTGAGAGTTTCTGGCTACACCGAAGCAGAAATCATCAAACAAATTTCCTACCAGAAAATAACCTCGCCTGCGGATTTACAAAAATATCAGCAGATAAATTCCGAAAAAACTTTAAGCGATACCCTGAATTCTTTAGCAACAGAAGACCCCCAACACCCGCCGCTGTATTACGTACTAGCGCGATATTGGGCGCAGTGGTTCGGCAGTTCCGTTGCAGCAATGAGAAGTTTGGCCGCCGTCCTTAGCTTGTTAGTATTTCCCGCAATTTATTGGCTGGCTTGGGAGTTATTTGAATCTTCAACAGTGGCGTGGATGGCGATCGCCATTTTCGCAATTTCTCCCTACCACATCTTGTTTGCCCAAGAAGCAAGACAGTACAGTTTGTGGACAGTAACTACTATTTTATCCAGTGCAGCCTTGCTGCGAGCAATGCGCCCTGACGAAAATCAAAATCCTGTCGCCCTCGTTCTTTCCTGGGCGCTTTATGCAGGCACAGCAACACTGGGATTGTACACCCACTTGTTATTTGTCTGCGTCGCCGCCGCCCACGCAATCTATGTCGCAGTCATTGCCAACTGGCGCGATGTTAAAACATTCATTGCCTATTATGTAGCAGCTTTAATCGCCTTAATCGGCTTCATGCCTTCCCTCATAAATACTGTAGAAAACTTCAATCAAATTAGAAGCACAACAGCATGGGCAGAACAGACAAATTTCTTAAGATTAGTCAGCAGGTGGATTGGTTCCGTCACCATAGCATTTTTTGATATTGGCATTGATGGAACTGCCAACGCCACACAACTAGCCTTGCTAATTCCCGTTGGCATAATGATTTTAGGTTTAGTCGGCTATGCCCTTTATTTTCTGTGCCGACATACACCAAAGCGAGTGTGGTTGATAGTATTGTTATTAATTGCAACAACAGCTTTGTTTTTAGCAGTACCTGATATAATGAAAGGTGGGAGGCGATCGGCAAATCCGCGATATTTAGTTCCTTGTTATGTGGGAATTCAGCTAGCAGTGGCTTACCTGCTGTCTGCGAAAATTAGTAACAATTTGGATAACTTCAAACAGCAAAAACTGTGGAGAATAGTTATAGTTGCACTGTTTGCCGCAGGTCTTATATCCGGTGGAGTTAGTTCTCAAAGAGAGACTTGGTGGAATAAAGGCAGCGGCTGGCTTCGAGCCGAATTACAAGTAGCTGAGACTGTAAATCAAGCCAGCAATCCCCTAATTATCAGCGATGCCCCGATCGCATATATGATGCCTTTAAGTTATCACCTAGAACCAAAAGTAAAACTGCTAATAGAACCCCGCTGTTACACTTCTTGCTACAAAAATCGAAAATTGGCACTTAAAAAACCGCAACCCTCGAAAATTCCCGATGGTTTCAACGATTTGTTTTTATACAGACCGTCCTCAACTTTGCGATCGGCAATTCAGCAACAAAACTATCAAATAGATCCGGCTGACGCTAATGTTGACCTCAAACTCTGGAAAATTACCAAAAAATAACCTACAAAATTAAGGCAAAAAATGTCTTATTCACCGAGACATACTGCCCAGAAAAGGGGTTTTTGGAAGTATGTCGCAAGTATAGTTCAATAGGGTTGTTTTTCGCGTTAAGCTAGAAGTTAAGAAGCAAAAAATAACATAAAAAATCTACAATGACAGTCACTGAAACCTCGAATATTCGTAAACTGCTGTGCGATCCAGACTTAGGGCTAATTCCTCACCTAGAAAAGTGCCTGAAAGATTTGCACTCATCTGCGATCGCCAGCGGAGAGAAATTCAAGGTAGAACCTTATGATATAGAACTCAAAAGCTGCCACACCCAGAAACATCCCAACGACCAAAAACCCATCGTCACTCAGTCAGTGTTAATAAAAATCCCCCTGACAGGGAAAGTTGAAGACAAGATGCAACTATATCTGATCGCAACTGAGTTGCAAAACCAAATCGACATCAAAATTATCGAATGGAGTGCCTTAGAACGCCGCCAATACGACATTCAGGGCATCCCCTTAAAGCAGCCCATCACCAAAATAGACGGCGAGATGAATTACGATTTAGTATTCGATCGACCAAACTACTGCTGCATCACTCTGTGCCGCCAATTTGACTTAAGTTACGCCGCCAATTTTTAATACCAATTCCCAAAAGTAGGGACACGGCAATGCCGTGTCCGACGCTGGGAGTAGGACACGGCATTGCGTGTCCCTAAGTGAATAATTGGTATAAGATTGAGGATTGTAGATCGATCGCACAAAATCAAATTCAAACAGCTCGATTGGCAGTTTCCGCAAGAATCCTCTTAATTTCAGCAGGAGTCAGATTCGGATTAGCTTGCAACATCAAAGCTATCACCCCAGCTACCTGCGGCACAGCCATTGAAGTACCCGCAAAATATTGATAGGGAATCCCCGGTTCAGAAAGCGGCACAGTTGAATAAACGTCACCAGAATCAGCCCTGCCACCGTCGCCGCCCGGAGCAACAAAATAATTAATTGCCTGCGCACCCGCCCGGTTAGAATAATCTGCAAACAAGCCGTTCCGGCTAACACCACCGACAGCAATTCCTACCTCATTGGCAAACCGAGCCGGATAATCCACCTCCGGGCGAGCATCATTTCCCGCCGCCGAAATCACGATCGCCCCTTGAGCTTCAGCGACTCGAATAGCATCCAATTCTTCTTCATTCAACTGGAGACCGCCCAAACTCACATTAATTATCTTAGCTCCATTTGCCACCGCATAATTAATCGCATTAATTTCATCCCTAATTTTCCCCACCCCCTCCTGATCGAGTATTTTCACAGGCATAATCTTCGCAGTTGGAGCCGTGCCAGTAATCCCAACCCCATCTTTTTTTGCAGCAACTAAACCCGAGATATGAGTGCCGTGACTGTTATCATCCATCGGGTCATTATCGTTGTTGACAAAATCCCATCCTCGGAAATCGTCAACAAAGCCATTGTTGTCATCATCTACCCCGTTGCTAGCTTTATTGCGACCGCCCACGTCAACACCGCTTTCTCCCGCATTGCTCCAAATATTCCCCGTCAAATCCGGGTGATTGTAGTCAACTCCACTGTCGATAACTGCCACCACAATTCCGTCTCCAGTAAAACCCTGGACCCAAACTTCTGGAGCTTTAATTAAATCTCTGCCCCACTCGTCGCCGCCCAAGTCGGGAACATCAGGAAAAGTTGCAGTACCTTGAGCTTTAGCAACTGCTGCCGCTGCATTCACCAAACCGAACCCAAAACGAGAGTCAAAACCCTGCAAGTTGCTCGGATTGTTAGGAGAAACAGTTGCAGGAGTTGCAGACAGATTTAGGTTAAAGTTTGTACTGCCTTGGTATTGATAAACTCGGACAAAGTAAGTGCCTGCTGCCAAAGCGTTGAGGTCGATCGACTCCGGCGATAAATCCGGTTCTTGAGAAGCAGCAATAATATCGGTAAAGTCAATAGAATTGTCGCCGTTGATATCTTTAATCACAGCAACGTCAACATCCGCCGTCAAACCGCTGACAGTTAATTTAAAGTCGCTAGTTGCAGGCAAAGTAAAGCGGTAAAGGCCGTCTGGCCGGGCGTTGCTAACCGAGTCTGCGATCGTTTGAGTGCCGGCCAAAACGCCTAAATCGCGAGCTTGATCCAGTTGGTTCCCCAATACGGTAGTTGCAGAGATGAATGTATTGGCGAGGTCTTGTGGAGATGCGTTGGCTACCAAGCCTAAAATAGCATTGGATTGGCGAATTTTAATTAATGTATTGGAAATACCGGGGGCGATCGAGATTTCTTCGAGAATCAAGTCAGCTTCGGTAAGATTGTCAGTCAGTCCGATCGAATCCACAAAACTGTTAAAGTCAGTAATAATGTCTGCTGCCGCCGGATCGGAGACTGCGGAGTTGCTGCGGAGGACAAAGGTATCTGGGCCCAAACCCCCTGTCAGCGTATCTTTGCCCCCATCGCCCACTAAAACGTCGCTGCCGCCGCCGCCGTTGAGGCCGTCCTCTCCCTTACCTCCCTGCAAGGTATCGCTGCCGGCATCGCCAAACAGGATGTCGCTGTTGACACCGCCGTTTAGCAAATCGTTGTCCGCACCCCCGAACAGGGTATCGGAATTGCCAGCGCCGAGAATGCGATCGTTACCATTATCACCGCTGATGCGATCGGCATCCGACGCACCCACAATAAAATCGTTGCCTTCGAGGGCAAAAAGTCCGTTAGGATAAGGAGTCAAAAAGCCTGGTGTTAAAGTTAAACTATTGGGGCTATCGTCTAAAAGATACGAAAGACCATCAGAAGTCGGGCCGACCATAAAAATATACTCCTTAAATACGAGCTCTCTAAATTTTAAAGTTTAAATATCAATAGTCGGGACAAAATTTCGATATGAGGTGCTGGTAAACGAGAAAATATGGGTTCCAGAGTTCAAGCGGGAACGAAATATCAATGCTTCCAACGTTCAAAAAAAACAGTCTGGAGTATTGAAATATGAAATAGTGGTTAAGAAAGCAGTCATCCCAAATTCAAAATCGGGATCGGAAAATGGGAAAACAACACTTGCATCGAATTCAGAATTTTTTAAATCTCGCGAAATCGCATTTAAAGCCTTATTTGCGCTATGTGATTTTGGGCGGGACGTTTTTATTTATTGCCAAAGCTTTTTTAACTCACTGGCGAGAAGTCGCGAATATCCAAATTCGAGCCGAAAGCTTTCCGTTGCTGGCTATCGCCCTTGGCGTCACTTTATTTTCTCTAATTTTTGTCGGCTGGGTGTGGATGTTGATTTTGCGGGAATTCCGCCAACCTGTAACTGCCGCGTGGGCAATTCAAGTTTTTCTCAAAACTAATATTGCCAAGTATTTACCGGGAAATATTTGGCATTTTTGGGGTCGAATATTGGACGCAAAAAAGGCCGGTATTTTTCCGAAAGCTGCTACTCTCAGCGTGTTGCTGGAACCGCTGCTGATGGCTTCTGCTGGCGTGCTGATTGGGTTGATTTGTTTTGACAAATTCAATTGGTTGTTGCGGCTTGTCGGTTGTGCTGCTATTTTGACGGCGATTCATCCCCGAATTTTAAATCCCATCGTTCTGTTTGTAGAGCGGTTGAAGTTATCAAAGAACAATGGGGAAAATTCTAAGACTGGGGAGGCTGCGGGCGAGGCACTAAATATTCCTACAGAGTCTACTTCCAATATAGCTAAAAAAACATCGAAGGTCAAGTCCCGCCGCAAAATTAATTTGCCAATAAAACGCTATCCTTTAGTGCCGTTAATCGGACAAATGTGTTTTATCGGATTGCGGGGCTGTGGTTTCTTGCTAACTGTAACGGCTTTAACTCCGGTGAACTTTAGCAATATTCCCAACTTGTTAGGTGCTTTTTGTTTTGCGTTTGTTGTCGGTTTAGTCGTACCGGGTGCACCGGGGGGAATGGGAGTATTTGAAGCAACGGCGATCGCCCTGCTGTCCGATCGCTTTTCTACGGGTATAATTCTGAGTGCGGTGGCTTTGTATCGGATAATTAGCATTCTGGCGGATGTTTCCGGTGCTGCTTTGGCAAAGCTCGATCGTCAGCGCGATCGGCACAATAAAAAAAGGTGAATTTGAAATAAAATATTTGAGGAATATAATTTGCTGCGATCGAGGAATCCCTGAATCGGGCAATGTAGTAAAAGCTATAATCCAAGTCATGAGTACCAACTCACAGACTTAGGTAAATTACTTGAATTTTGGCTGACCGTGTAAATCCAATCATTTCAGTGGCAGCCAATTCATAACATTACAGGTTCTTTGAAATAATGACTCTAACCTCCGGTTAGCCATGACTCATAACAACAATAGAACGACAACAATTCGTTACCTTCTAATTACATCAGGTGTACTGGGGATCAGTGGATTAGGCTATCTTGCTTATACCATGTTGCAGCAACCCAACGAAGTACGCTACTACGAATCCGAACAGCAATGTATTGTAGATGCGACGAACCAAAGCAACGGGTTCACAAAAGAGCAGTGTCAGGCCCAGTTCCGGTACGCAATGCAGGAATACGAACGCATTACGCCCGTGTATCGCACGCAGCCAGAATGCCAAGAAGACACAGCAAGCATTTGCTCGCAGGTATCGAATTCCAGCGTTGCTACCCCCGGATGGCGACCAGACTTCGGCGGCTTCTATTTCACCGATGATGTCGATGATGATGCCCCTCCAACAGTGGTCAACGGCGGCTCCAGCGGCTCCTACACGGTTTATCCAGTGCAACCCGTTTACCGCTCCAACATCGGAATTGTAACTCCAGAGAGAACCCTGATTACTCGTCCCCTACAGGGCATACCGCTAGATTCTCCCTACTTTTCCTCCAGTCGCGACACCCCAAATCGCCCCCCAGGTCACGCAGCTCAGGGAACCATCAAGGGACGAGGGAGCTTTGGTAATGCTGTCCGCTCCACGGCTCCTTTGGGAGACGGAGGCAAGTGACATCGATTCCGGTTGCACTCCTTATCATTGTTGACTGTTGACTGTTGACTGTGAGTCAAAAAAATGAAAATTGCGCTCCTGATTTGTTGGCAGCTTGATTCGACTTTACGCCCGACGATGAAGCGCGGATTTGATATCATTCCGGCGCAGCCGGAATAGATATGATGCAAGCATTTTTGAGCGCCGATTCATCCCAAAACTATTTTTTCTCTAGTTCTTTTGTCTGTTTTTGTAGATCCTTGAGTTCCACACCACTAGCAAGGCGCTTGATCAATGTATCCCTTTTTGTTTCAGCGACGACGCAACTGGCAGCAGCACGTATTAGATAACGCCTACCAATGTCAGCCTCTTGCAGACATCAACCAGCGCTACTGGGCAGAAGCCTTACACCGTCCCTTTGGGGTGATGTTTTCGCGCCAGGAAGAGGCGAGGATCTGGGATGCTACTGAGGCTCTTTGGGATATGTGTCGGGAGTTTTTGGACTGGTTTTTCACCGCTGATGGTCTAGAAAATCGGATGAAAAAACTCGCTATTCCCCCTGCTTTCTGGGAAGCAATTCAGGTTTCGTGGGATCGGGTTGACGAAGCAGAAGATATGTCTCTTTATACCCGTTTCGATCTTGCCGTCACTGAAGATGGAAAAATTAGCCTTCTAGAAATCAACGGCGAAACTCCTCTCTTGGGTGCAGAAACAGTCTATCAATGGCTGTGGTTAGATGACATGAAAAAACCAAGCCGAGATTTGCGATCGCTTCCCAACGATGCCAATCAGTTCAACAACTTTTGGGACGAAGTTGCGGGTCGATTCCGCACACTAAGTCGTCATTATGATTTAAAGCAGTTCGGCCTGAGCTTGTTAATTGACGAGCATCTGTCAGAAGATACCGAGATGGCAGGACAACTGGTCGAAATTATTAATCAAGAATTGGGAAACGATCGCTTTTTCACCCAACTTGTAGGATTGCGCAACCATCTGGGCGTGGATGAAGAAGGATTTTTTGTCGATCAATTCAATAATCGGATCATGCGGCTGTGGAAAATCGTCGATTGGCTGGATTTGCAACTCGCCAGCCAATCCTTTAACGCAGATGAAGCCCTAGCATCGCGCCTGATAGCAGGGGACGTGAAAATCATTGAACCGCTGTGGAAACAGATTTTAAGCAATAAAGGATCGATGGTGTGGATGTGGGAATTATTTGGCAACCACCCAGTGTACGCTCAATTCTTGCTACCCACTTTCTTCACAGATACTATCTCGCTCGAATCCACAGCATTACTGACCCAAATGCACGTCAAAAAGCCCCTCGTCGGTCTAGAAGGCGTTGGGGTTTCTATTGAAACAGGCGATTTTGTTGCCGGAGCCGTTCATACCCGCGAGACGATGGGCTACGATCGCGAAGGATTCATTATTCAGTCCTACCAACCCTTGCCCGAATATTTTGGCTACCACTTCGTCGTAGGTTCCTGGATTGTCGGCGATACTCCATCCGGCATCGTATTGCGCGGAGATACCAATCCGATCACCGGACGACATTGCTTAATCGTTCCGCATATCGTGAGCGATCGTCTGGTGAATACTTAACTTCTAATCAGAAAAACTATGAAAGTACAAACTCATGATGTCCGGGGAATTCCGATTCTTAGCAGTGAGTGGAGTGTAGATGAATTTATTGCCGATGAGTTGAAAATTCCCGAAGTCGCGCCTACAATTCAGGCTGGATTTATGGATCTCCTGAGCCGAGATGTGTTCTCTGAGGGAGACAGTCAGCCACTCTACGAGCACCTGCTATCTCGCAGTTCGGAGTTCTCGTTAGAATTCATGAGTGCGATCGAACTTTGGCTGCAAGACGAATTACGGCACTACGTTGCTCTACGTAAGGTCTATCACATGGTATCAGGTTTGTCCCCAGAGGCGATCGACCAAAAAAACCAGAGTCGGGTGCATGAACTCGAACCGATCTCGTTTCTGATTGAGAACGAATTCACCATTCTAGTTGGTTTAATGTTTGACGAAATGGGTTCCGTGTGGTCTTATCACCGGGATATTAAGGAATTCTACCAACACTATGGGAACGGCTTTGCTCGCGTAGGACATTTGGTCACGCAGGATGAGGGGCGGCATTTTAGGAATGCTGCGACTCTCATCCAACATCGCCATCCCGACAAAATCGATCGGATCGAACCGTTATTAGAAAAGATTAGCAAGATGGAAGCCGGTCTTGCTTATTATCCCAAGACTTTCTTTCTCGATCACGCTCAGGAAAGACACCGCTTTCCGAAAGATTTTAATACCCAGGTTATTCAAAGAATTCTCTCCTTTTTCTAACAGAATTACCAAGTTAATCATCGGATCAACATTATTATACTTTCCGTGGCGATCGAGCATCTCCAACCTGACGCACTCTACAGCAACTGTCTCTTTCTCCTCTAACTCTGTCTCCTCTGCGGTTAAAAATTCTAATTATTATATGAATTAAAGCATTTTTTCCAGAAATTGCTTAGCGCGATCGCACTTCGGGTTGCTAAAAAACTCCTGCGGCGGCACATCTTCCGCCACCTTTCCGCCATCCAAAAACAAAATCCGGTGGGCGACTTCCCGCGCAAAACCCATTTCGTGAGTTACAATTGCCATTGTAATTCCCGTTTTCGTCAAAGCTTTCATCACATCTAACACTTCTTTAACCATTTCTGGATCGAGTGCAGAAGTCGGTTCGTCCATCAACAAAATTTCCGGTTCCATAGCCAAACAGCGGGCGATCGCCACCCGCTGTTTTTGTCCCCCCGAAAGCTTAGAAGGATAAACCTCAGCCTTATCGGACAAACCCACTTTTTCCAGCAATTCTAACCCCTTCAGACGCGCCTCATCCTTAGCCACCTGCTTCACCTTTACAGGCGCATACATCACATTTTGCAGCACAGTCATGTGCGGGAACAAGTGGAAATGCTGAAAAACCATCCCCACTTTCTGGCGGATTTTCATAATATCTGCCTTCGGCAAAGTAATATCCACCCCGTCAATGTATATGTGTCCAGAAGTCGGAACTTCCAGTAAATTCAAACACCGCAAAAAAGTAGACTTCCCGCACCCCGAAGGGCCGATAATGGCAATCACTTCTCCTTTGTGAATCTCAGTAGTTATCTCGCGCAAAACCTTCAGATTGCCAAAAGATTTATACAGGCGATCGACCTTAACTGCTAGTTTGGAGTCTGCGTTCGAGTACATTGGCCCCCCAAGTTAAACTAAGCACCATCAAATAATAAATTGCGCCGACAAATATCAAAGGTTCAAAGTAAATATACTTTTCTGCTCCGACAATTGTAGCGCGGCGCAGCAAGTCTTCTACGCCAATTACTGAAACTAAAGCTGAATCCTTTAGCAAAGCAATACTTTCATTCACCAATGCAGGCAAAATATTTTTCAAAGCTTGCGGCAAGATAATATCGCCCATCATCAGTTTGTAGGGAACACCAAGCGATTCGGCAGCTTCTTTTTGACCTTTATCTACGGCTTGAATTCCCGCGCGGATTGTTTCGGAAATATAAGCCCCAGAATTCAGGAAAAAAGTAATCACGCCAGCTTGCAGCGCCGATATATCATAGCCCGTAAGCTGCGGCGTTGCAAAATAAACTAAAGTTAACTGCAATATTAGCGGCGTTCCTCGAAAAATAGAGGTGTAAGCAGCGGCAAACCAGAACAGCGGTTTAATGCTAGAAATCTTAAACAGAGACAGGACGATTCCCCAGATAAATCCGAGAAATGCCGACAGCAAGGTAAAAGTTAGCGTTACCCCAATCCCGGACAAAATATAAGGCAAACTCGGCAAGATTTTGCCAAAATCTAACCCGAACTTGGGCGCTACCGCAGGCTGATTTGCTTGATCAGTTTCTTGCGGAATTGGTCGAGAAAACCACTTAGTAGCTAGTTCCTTAATTTGACCGCTGGCTTTCATTTGCTGGAGGACTCGGTTGAATTCTGGAACTAATCTCGAACCTTTGCCAAAGGCGATCGCCGAACCGCTTTCTTCAGTATTCGGGATTGTGTTAAATTCCAAGTCCGGGTTCGCTGCTGCATAACCCGTAGCAACAGTATCCTCGATCACTCCCGCCGCGATGCGGTTCGATTTAATTTCTTGAATGATGTCAGGAATCCTATTGAGAGGAACCAGTTGCACCCCGGCCATTTTTTTTACAGCTTCCTGCTGAATGCTTCCGAGTTGAACGCCTACTTTTTTCCCCGCTAAATCTTCAGCTTTGGTCAAGTTGCTGCCTTTATTGGCGACAATTGTATTTTGAGCTTCGTAGTAAAGGTCAGAAAAATTAACATTTTTTTTCCTTTCTGCTGTGGGAGTCATTCCAGCCATCACAAAATCGGCTCTTCCCGCCTGCAAAGCGGGAATTAAGCCGTTAAAATCCATGCCAATTACTTTCAGCTCGTACCCCAATTCTTTAGTAATATATTTGGCAATTTCGATGTCAAAACCGATGATTTCGTTGCCGCTAACAGCCGTATCTTTAAATTCATAGGGCGGGTAGTCTGGGGAAGTCGCGAGTGTTAAAGTTTTGTTGGCTTGGGCGTAGCTGGCGATCGCAATTAAGCAAAAGGCGATCGCGATCGCCGCCGCCAGGATTGATTTTAATTTTAAACGTTTCATATCGAACATTGTCCTCAAAAATCCCCTCGCCCAGAAAATATACCACAAATCGGAATCAAATCACCATTGTAAAGGAAGATATACTCCTGGAGGCATGGGTTGCCATAAACCGGGTTTGATGGACAAACAAACTGCATAATTAGCCTTGAACAAGGGTAACAAACCCGGTTATAAATGTATTAATGCGCCCAGGGCTAAAGATAGATAATTGTGCCACTAACTTATATTTAAAAAATCTCCGCAATGCACAACTTTTAACATTGTTTATCGAGGGTGATTTGAAAACCACTATCCCCGTCAAAGTTGGTGCGAGTCATGGGAGTGGCGGTAGGGCGATCGTACCGAGCGTTGTTTCTTGCTTGCAACCGCGTTCTCAAACGATCAGTTCCAGTAAAGCTAGTATCGAAATTCAACCGCACCCAATAGCCCAAGTTGCCAGTAGTTTTGTCATCACCCACAGCTTATTTAACAGCCTGTTCTACTTTTGGGCGATCGGCCAACACCACAAACTCAATGCCCATATTAAAAGTCACGAATACAAACTAAAGTTGGTGAAGGTATTGTTCAATAAACTGAGTTTCTTAAAATATTGTTGAAAAATCCGCCCTAAAAAGAAACTATTACCTATTGACTTTTTGGGAATTATTGTGGTATATTTTAGATAATGGAAGTAGTACCTTAAATTTAAATTTTGCTACCACTTCCATTATTTAATTGTACTTTATTGAATGCTTAGAGTCAAGCTTTTAACCCTAAAAAAAAAAGATTTTTTTTTAGATTCATTCAATTAAAATTAATCGAAGCCCATTATCAATTCTCCGTTCCCCTCAATTACTTCGCCGATCGCCCAAGCACCAATTCCCTGAGATTCAAACCATTTAACAGCCTGTTCTACTTCCCTGGGATCGACCAACAGCACAAACCCAATCCCCATATTAAAAGTATTGAACATATCTGCTGTTGCAACTTGCCCGGCTTCAGCAATCCACTGGAAAATCGGCAAATTTGGCCAGCTATTGCTGTCAATTTTCACAGATTGATTTGCTCCCAAACAGCGGGGCAAATTTTCTGGCAAACCGCCGCCCGTAATGTGAGCCATGCCGTGAATTTCTAAACCGCTCTTAATTGCTTCGAGGACTGGTTTAACATAAATTGTAGTCGGAGTTAACAGCACTTCTCCTAAACTTTTGCCACCTAACTGTTCGGGTTGGGAATGCCAATCAAAACCCCAATCGCCCGCAATTTTTCTCACCAAACTAAAACCGTTGCTGTGCACGCCCGAACTCGCCAGCCCCACAGCCAAATCTCCCACCCGCACCCGCGAACCGTCCAACAATTTGCTCTTTTCGACAATTCCCACGCAAAACCCCGCCAAATCGTACTCTCCCGCTTGGTAAAAACCGGGCATTTCTGCCGTTTCCCCTCCGAGCAAAGCACAGCCCGCTTGCTTGCAACCGTCAGCAATCCCGGCAACCACCGCAGCTAATTGTTCGGGATTTAACTTTCCCGTCGCTAAATAATCGAGAAAAAAGAGGGGTTCGGCCCCGGATGTCAGCACGTCGTTGACGCACATCGCCACCAAGTCGATACCTACCGTGTCGTGCCGATCGAGATTGTGGGCTAATTTCAACTTAGTCCCAACGCCATCAGTACCCGAAACCATCACCGGCTCTTTTAAACCCTCCGGGACGCTGAAAAAACCGCTAAACCCGCCGAATCCGCCCAAAACACCCGATCGGTGCGTGCTCTTGACCATACTCCCGATGCGCGAGACAAAAGCTCTGCCCGCCTCAACATCCACACCTGCTTCTCGATAATCCATAAGTCCGCCAAATCGATTTCTAATTTTTAGTTTATTCCGATAACAGTTGACAAACAGCTTTTTTCACACTAGCCATTTGGCAGCCCACAAAAAACAATAAATTTGTGTAAATTTTTGTAAATTTTTCAGGAATGGCTGAAACGGCTGTAAGCACTAGAACTAAAGGATTTTATGATAGAGAGTTCTGAGAAAATTTAATGAAGATTTGGTGAAAATCGCGATCGCAGCGATCCCCAACCGCAAAAGTTTGTGGTAGTCTGTTGCAGTTCGTGAACAAAACACAAATTGCGAATCGAGTATGAGTTGTCAAGTGTCAGGGAAATTTCAGCCAAATTTATTTGGGGCTGAAGCATTAAAGCAAAAACGCACCCCGATACTTTGCTTTGACTCACGGGGGAATGGCGAAGGGCAAGAGAGAAATCCTTGACGCCCGCCGCCAAACGGCCAATCCTCCAATCTCGGTTGGCAATGGCTCTTCACAAAAATGGACGTATGAAGGAAAAATTTGTTGGTGCTCTACTCGCTGTCCTGTTAGTTCCTGTGGTAGGAACGGCATCCTCTTGTCACGCACAAGCAACAGGTGCCGGCAAGCAAAACTCTCAGGCTTCTAAGCAAGTAATTTCCACCGAACCGTCCCCGCAGTTAAACGCGACTCAGGTTGAAGCACAAAAAGTCGGACAGTATCAGTACCAAGCAAGAGCTGACATTGACCGAGACTCGATCGCCAAAATTCAGCCCCACGACTTAGGCGGGCGACAAGCAGCGACAGTCTACGTGCGAAACATTCCAGTCATCACCTTTGTGAACGCCAGTCCGGAAAAAAACACGCTTTTGAGAGAAACTGGCGACAGCAAAGCCAGTGCTAGCAGTCAGATGCAAGTAGCGGGCGCCAAAGAAAATCCCAAAGTTGGAAACATTGCCAGCAACGACCGCACCCAAGAACCCGATCCCGTGTGGCGGGCATCGAGCTTAGCAGCAAGACTCAACCAGCTAGCCCGCAACAACATCGATCCGAACAGCATTACCGTTAAGTGGGAAAAAGGCGATCGCTACATTATCCAGGCAAACGGTGAGGACTTGGTAAACATCAACGCCGAAACCATCCTCCCGGACACCACCAGCAACTTTAGCCGAGACGCCCTGCAAGCAACCAATCGCCTCCGCCGCCTTCTGGGCAACGCCCCACCCCTGCAAGAAGTCGCAGGCAAACCCCAGCCAGAATCCCCCGTGCTGTCTCTGGGCCCAGTTCAAGTGCGCCTCAGCGGCTGGGCTTCCTGGTACGGCCCGGGATTTGACGGCAACCTCAGCGCCAGCGGCGAGCGTTTCAATCAAAATGATTTGACCGCAGCCCACCGCCACTTGCCCTTCGGAACTAGAGTCATGGTGAGAAACCTCGACAACGGCCGCACCGTCGTCGTCCGCATTAATGACCGCGGCCCCTATGTGGGCGATCGGCTCATTGACTTGTCCGCCGGCGCCGCCAGCGTGCTGGGAATGATGAGCAGCGGCGTTGCTAGAGTGGAAATCGAAGTGATCGAACCGCAGCAGCAAACAACAGTTGGACGCTGAAGGGTACTCTAAGGCAGAATAGATTAAAGTTATCCGAAGTGTAGAAGGCAGAAACTAGATTGACAACTCCCCGCCGTAAAACGGCGGAGATTCTTCCTTCATCCAACGTTGCCTCTAAAAGCAGTGCCTTTAGATGGTCTTACACGTTGTCTGGAAGCGTTAGCGAGATGCCCTCCCGCCAAAAGTCGTAAACCTTCCTCGCGGATATTCATGGCGGCGTTAATGTCTCTGTCATGTACCCTTTGACATTTGGGACATTGCCAGCTACGAATATCTAAACTCAGGTTATCTAGTTGATGTAAGCAGTTACTACAAGTTTTTGAACTGGGAAAAAATCTATCGATTTCGATGTAGATTCTTCCCTCCCACTCTGACTTGTACTTCAACATGGTGCAAAATTGACCCCATCCAGCATCACTGATTGATTTAGCTAGTTTGGAATTTTTTACCATGTTTCTAACTGCCAGATTTTCTACCACTAGGACTTGGTTTTCGTCAACTAATTTACGACTTAGTTTTTGGAGAAAATCTTCACGACATCTGGTGATTTTTTCATGCACTTTAGCAACTTTAATCCGTGCTTTGTTACGATTCCTAGACCCTTTTTGTTTGCGACTAAGTTGCTTTTGTCTCTTGGCTAGTTTAACTTCATATTTACGGTAATATTTGGGGTTGCCATGCTTAGTCCCGTCGGACGTAATGGCATAATGATTTATCCCCATGTCTACACCAATAGCTTTTCCCTCGGACGATGAAACAGGCTTATCTTTACCATCATCGTAGAGACAAGCGGCGTAGTATTCACCTGATGGATTTAGCGATACGGTAACAGATTTTAACTTTCCTTCGAGCAATCGAGATACTTTGCAGTAAACCTTACCTAGTTTTGGCAACGTGAGATAGTCGCCATCTAATTTAATTCCTTGTGGGAATCGGATAGATTGCTTTTGTCCCTTTTTCTTGAAATTTGGGTATTTAGCCCGTTTCTCAAAAAAGTTCAAAAAACCACTAGACAAATCCAATGCTACTTGCTGTAAACATTGTGAAGGTGGTTCTGTTAACCATTCATATTCTTTTTTCAGCGAAGGTAACAAATTAATGATGTCGTTTCGACTTAAACCCTTACCTGTTGCTTTGTAAGTTTCACTGGTTAGGTTAAGCGCAAAATTGTAAAACCACCGTACACATCCAAACGACTTAGCAAGCAATATAGATTGCTCTTGAGTCGGATAGATTCTGTACTTGCAGGCTTTTAACATAGCACTTACCAAACTATACTTGCTATGGTAACATAAAATGAAACAAAAGTAAAGTCCCCCTAGAAGGGGGAGGTTTTAAACCCAATTTTTCGATAAAACTCACATCTTGCATTCGCAGCCATAGTCCCGCTCTCTTGTACGCGAGCTTGTTGCTAACATCGGTGCAAGAGGTCAGATCGAACAAATTCTGACAAATAAATTCTGTATTCTGCCGAATGCCTTCAGGAGATTCTACCGGTGCGCCTCTTTACTACCATTGCAGCACTTCGCTGCTACTTAAATTCACAAAAGTCTGCTGCACCTCATGTGACAGTCGGTTTGGTGCCGACGATGGGAGCTTTGCACGCAGGGCATCTGAGCTTGATCCAGCGGGCAAGGCAAGAAAATGCGATCGCCCTGGTCAGCATTTTTGTCAACCCGCTGCAATTTGGGCCAACAGAAGATTTTCAAGATTATCCTCGGAATTTCGAGCAAGACCGGCTGTTGTGCGAACAAGCTGGGGTTGATGTCATTTTTGCTCCCTCAGCAACCGAAATGTTCGGCAACCAAGCGGTCGAGCGCACAGAAACAGAGAAAACCGCCCAAAAACATATAGAGATTCACCTTTCATCATTAACTCAAGTAGTACCGCCGCCGGCGATGACATCAGTTTTGTGCGGCAAGTCGAGGCCCGGTCATTTTCAGGGCGTCGCGGCAATTGTGACTAAACTTTTGAGTTTGGTGCAGCCGACAAAAGCTTATTTCGGTCAGAAAGACGCCCAGCAGCTAGCAATGATTAGGAAGCTGGTCTTTGATTTGAACTTGCCTGTAGAGATTGTCGCTGGTCCGATCGTCCGCGAAGAGTCGGGACTGGCAATGAGTTCTCGCAATCAGTATTTAACACCAGAGCAAAAACAGCAAGCCTCCGTACTCTACCGCGCGCTGCAACAAGCTTCGGAAACTTTTGCTTCAGGGGATCGCACCGCGCCGGCCGCACTCGCTGCCGCCCGCGCAGCAGTTGCAGGAGAGCCAGCAGTCAAGCTCGAATACGCCGAACTCGTCGATCCCGACACTTTGACGCCCTTGCAGGTTGTGGAAACAGCAGGACTTTTAGCCGTGGCAGCCAGAGTCGGCTCTACTCGCTTGATTGACAATATAATTCTTAGGAATCGGCGGCCAATTGTGGCGATCGACGGCCCGGCGGGAGCTGGCAAATCTACTGTAACTCGCCTTGCAGCAACAGCTCTGAACTTGTTTTATCTGGATACCGGCGCGATGTATCGGGCGCTGACTTGGCTGGCATTGAAAACAGACACGCCGATTTCCGACGAATGCGCGATCGCCGAATTAATCAGTTCCAGTTATTTAGAATACAACCTCGATCCCGCATCAAAGATGTTGAAGATTAACGGCGAAGACGTAACCGAGGCAATTCGCAGTTTGGAAGTGACATCCCGCGTCTCGGAAATGGCGGCAATTCCCGCCGTGCGACAGTTTCTGGTGGAGGAACAGCGGCGCTGCGGCACAAAAGGCGGAATTATAGCAGAAGGCCGCGATATCGGCACTAACGTGTTTCCCGATGCGGAACTGAAGATTTTTTTGACGGCTTCGGTACAAGAGCGATCGCGCAGGCGGCTGTTAGAAATTAAAGACACCGGTCGGGCTAATATTAGCTTGGCCCAATTGGAACAAGACATTGCCCTGCGGGACGAAAAGGACAGCACCCGCGAGGTTGCACCTTTGCGCAAAGCGGCCGATGCTGTGGAAATTCAAACAGACAATCTGACTGTTGCTGAAGTTATCGATCGGATTGTCGGCTTGTACAAACAGAGAATCGGCCCTAAAAGTTAATTTTACGACGCTGGGGGCGCGCGATCGATCGCCTCATATCAAATCCGGTTAAACCAACTTGCAGTTTCAGGTAGGGGCGCGGGCCGATGCGGCCTGAGTCCCTAAGAATATTGTGCCATTAACCCGATTTGAGCGCCGTCCCCCTGGCTGGGAAAAAAGTTCAAGCATCCCGCGTTTTCATGGGTTAGGAGATTTCTGGCGCACAAGTCTTAAATTTTTTATCCGGACGGACTTCCCCGCGATCGGTTATTTCCAGTAGCATTTTTACGAGCTGTCCAATTTAAGATTATCCTCTTAAGTGGATTAACTTGATATCAACATAAAATCTCAAATTAACTGTACAACGTGTGAAGGAGAGAGTGACGTGACAAAATTGAAACTGCTGTGGAGGCGGCGAAAAACTTTAATCGTTGCTTTTATGGCAGCAACAGGAAGTTTTTTGCTGGGTGTGACATGGCCGATTAACTTGCGGGCAAATCAGCGATTGGAACCGATTCAGGCGCAAGTCTTGGCCGTATCCCACTCGCAAAAACAACAGCCGGTGTTTAATATTAATAAGTTCTCCGAGGCGATCGCCCATCGAGTTGAATTGTCCCAACAGGCTCTAGCCCAATTGCAGGAAATGCGCTTTCAATCAACCGTACTGTCGCAATTTCAAGGTACAACCATTCGTGAGGCGAAACTCGACTCCCAGCACAAGGCGATCGCCCTGACATTTGACGACGGCCCCTGGCCGAAAACAACTAAACAAATCCTAGATATTCTCAAGGAAAACAATATTAAGGCTACATTCTTCTGGGTAGGAAGATACCTGAAAACTTCTCCCGAAATTGGCAAACAGGTCGCAGCAGCAGGTCACGCGATCGGCAACCACACTTGGAACCACGAATACCTTAAATATAACGAAGACGGTGCAGCTCGCGAGATCGATCGCACTTCATCCTTAATTGAGGAGTTGACGGGCGTCCAAACATCGATGTTTCGACCGCCAGGAGGCATTTTAAACAATGGATTGGTAGCTTACGCTCAAAAGAAAAATTATACAGTTGTGATGTGGTCTGCTGATTCTTTTGATTGGCGGACTCTTACGGAATCTTTGATGGACAACGTGATGAGGCAGGCAAAATCCGGGGGCATTGTGCTGATGCACGACGGCGGTGGCAATCGATCTAGAACTGTAAAAGCTTTGCCTGATATTATTGCTCGATTGAGAAAGGAAGGCTACATTTTCGTAACAGTTCCCGAGTTATTGCAGATGCAAGAACAAGAGTTACCAAACCAGAAAACAGCACAAAAATAACAACTTGACAAAGTGGATTTTACACCATTTTTCCATTTTTTTGTATGCCGTTCGATTAATTTTTCATAACTCTAGCCGAACCAAGAAGGAAGAAGTAATAACCGCGCCCGATTCCCGGCGACATTCTTGACTGCTGAAATCATTGCTTTAATTGCATTTCCCTTCTTCCTTCTTCCTTCTTTCTTCTTCGTTCTTCTTGACATCCGTTACATCCGTCGAGCGAATCCGTTGCCGAACTTCCTTCTTCTTCCTTATTCCTTCTTCCTGACATCCGTTATTCATGCCGGACGGTATTATCACGTTCGAGGGCAAGGTAATCTTCGGGGCTAAACCCAGACGGGATGGCAATCATAACGTTAGAGGCAAAATCGATACCTTAACTGTAGCCATATTACCAATTTAGGCTGGAATCTAACGGCAAATCTTGCAACTGAGAATTCACCCAATTAGCCGCCGCCAAACCCGATCGCAAAGCAGCTTCTATTTGACCTTCTCCGCACAAATCCCCCGCACAAACCAGCGGCAAAGTCCCCTCCGCCACCAAACAAGAAACAGGCAAAGGATTTCGACAAAAAGCATAGCGCCAGCGATGAACCTGCAACCATTCCGGCTGTTTCAGCCAAGGCATTAAATATTCAGAAGTGCGATCGAGCAATTCTTGACCAACTGTTGGCAAATCGGCAGATTCTAAATAGCGATCGGCAAAATTTGCGCTGCTGTGAACCACAAACACCGGCTGCTGCGGATCGATCCGCTTGCTGCTGTCCCAGCCAATCCAAGCTAAATCAGAATTATGCGGAAAAGAAACAGATTTCCACTGCGGATTTAGATTGCTCAAATCTTGCTGTTTTGCTGCAGGATAGCCAGCCATAGCGCTAATGCAAGGATCGTATTCTACAGAACGCAATTTGTCAAGAAAATCAGATTTAAAACCGATTTCCGAATTCAAAAACATTAAAGCTTGAGGAGCAGGAATTGCCACCACAACAGCCTTAGCAATCAATTCTTGAGGTATGTCTAAATTGTTGTCAATGACTTCTAGAGAAAGATGCCACGTTTGGTTATCAGTAGTAGAAATAGCTTGTACGCGGCGGCCATACCAAATATCTAAATCCTCAGCCAGATACTTACCCACAGCATTCATTCCAGCGGGTGCGACATAACAAGAACTAAGAATAGCAGAAAGTTTTCCCTGTCTGAATTCCCAGAGACAATCCGTCCAGAGTTTGAGGATGTGCCGATCGACCAAAGCCTCAATTAACCGCTGCACCGCATCCCCCTGCGGTTCCAGATACCGCGCCCCGTGATCGGCCCTAGTCCCCTGTACGCGGCGGGTAGCAACACGTCCCCCCGCACCGCGAGATTTCTCAACAACCGCCACAGAATAACCAGCTTGACGCAACCGTTGAGCGCAACTCAGCCCCGCCATACCCGCCCCAATCACCGCAACATCGAACATAATTAGTCATTAGTCTGTAGTCACGAGTCATTAGACATCTCCAAAAACTCTTGTGCAGTAGGCATCCTGCCTGCCCAAGACTTGATTTTCACTAGATGTCTAGTTATCAGCTTAAAGGCTGCGGGGAAGTTTCAGTGCAATATTTCAGTTTGCGGCCAAACCCTGAGATCCGTAGCGCGGGCGAGGGCCCGACGCCATCGCCCTGCACCAAGTAGTAGAATAAAGGACAGCACGAATCCATGATTAAGACCAGATAAAAAAATCCCACTGTGGGTAAATCCTAAATCCCAATGGTTGTGTATCAGCAGCAATCTAAAATCTAAAATCTAAAATCTAAAATCGAATACGGGAGGGCAAAATTTTGGACGAACTCAGAGCAGCACTAGAATTGACAACAGAAGAAGAATTGCAGCAACTAACAGAACTTCTGTTCAGCCGCAAGTTTAACCCTTTAGATTACGTGCAAACCCCCGCACCTATAGACGTACAAAGTCGCGATCGCCAAGCATGGCTCGACGCCGTAGAACAGCGGTTTCGCTATCTTGCAGCCGACGGGTTGACGGTACTCAGAGGGCGAACCCAACAAGTCAGTTACAGACAAGCGCTAATTCAAGTTTGTCGCTATCTCAAAATCCCTTATCCCAAACAGTTGTCAACCACCGACTTAGAGGCAGAAGTATTTCTGCACTTAATGGGCCGGGCGTGGAAGCGTTTGCCGGCAGAGGAACAGCAAGCGCTGACAGTGCGCGTACAGCGAGCGATCGTTGATTCTAAACTCTCAGAACCCCTGCCAATTTCTGCTGAAAAAGACCCGCTGGGTTTACTGTTCAAAGGTGGCAGCGCTTTAGCTGTTAGTTCCATCTTAAAACCAATGCTGCTCAAACTAATGGCCAATCAATTTGCGCTGCATTTTGCCACGTATCAAATGGCAAAACAAGGAGTGCTTGCAGGCACTGCAACCGCAGCAACCCAGTTTCAAAATTATGTCGCAATTCAGACGGCACGGCGCGGTATGGCCGTGAGTGCGGCTCGTTACGGTGCGACGCGAAGCGTATTTTCGTTGATCGGCCCGGTGATGTGGACTTGGTTTTTCGCGGATTTGGGTTGGCGATCGATTTCCACGAACTACGGCCGGATTATCCCGACCATTTTTGCCTTAGCTCAAATTCGCCTGACGCGATCGGAATGCGTTTGGGAACTAGCTTAACGATAGTAGATTTTAGATTTGAAATTTGAGATTGGGAGTTTGGGTGAATATCAAAAATCGGTTGAAATTAGCTGCCAAAGTGACAGCCGAAAATCTCAAGTCTCGACTCCAAAAACATCCCGATCGCCGCCTGCAAATCCCTTGGAATTTCGCTCAAGTGGGGATGCTGATTTTTCCCTTAATTCCGATTTTGGGAGCTTTAAGTTTATTCCTGGGATTGGCCGGCACTTGCAAGCAAAAGTTCCGTCAAATTAGTCGTCGCCCCCTGAATCGAGGCTTCGCAATTCTGAGCGCGCTGCTAGTCATCACAGCGGTTTTTGCCCACAACCGCAGCGAGGCTTTTTTAGGATTGTACAATTTCTTGCCGTTCTTTATATTGTTTGCTGCTTTCAGCAGTTTAATTCAAACTTCGCCTCAATTGCGGCAATTGTCTTGGATGATTGTAAGTAGTTCAATTCCCGTGATAATTTTAGGTCTGGGACAGCAATTTTTAGGTTGGAGCGGCATCGATCAATTGCAGCCCGTTTTTGGCTGGGTACTCGAACCCAAAGGCAATCCCCCCGGCCGCATGGCTTCTGTATTTATGTACGCTAATATTTTAGCTTGCTATCTGACAATTGCTTTTATTTTAGCACTGGGACTGTGGATGGAAGAAGCGTTCGGGAACGAGCACTCTAAGGGATTGAACGGATTGAACAGCGAGATTTTAAGGGAAGAGGAAAGAGGAAAAAAAGAAACAATTAATGAACGGCTGATTCCAGATTTCCAATTACCGATTCCCAATTACCGCTTCCTATTTTTAAGTTTTGCAGTGAGCGGAAATGCTGTTGCTTTGATTTTTACTAATTCTCGCAATGCTTGGGGACTGGCAGTTTTGGCAGTTTTGGCTTTTGCACTTTATGCGGGTTATAAAAAATTATTAGCTGCGGTTTTTAGTGCGGCTACCATAGTTTTTTTGTCTGCCTTTGGCCCCGAACCTTTACAGCAGTATTTGCGAAGAATTATCCCGGCTTTTTTCTGGGCTAGACTCACCGACGAGATGTTCCCAAATCGGCCAACTGCTACTTTGAGAACTACTCAGTGGGAATTTGCTTGGTCGATGACTCAGCAGCGTCCTTGGACTGGTTGGGGATTGCGAAATTTTACGCCTATCTATCAAGCTCAAATGCAAGAATGGCTCGGTCATCCTCACAGTTTGATACTGATGTTGACTGCGGAAACGGGAATACCCGCAACGCTTTTGTTGTTTGGTTTAGTTGGTTGGGTTTTGGCTAGGGGTGTTTTGCTGCTGGCGAATTGGCCGCTTTTTCCTGCGGATATTAAACACGAGCAAATAGCCACACTCGAAAAAGCGGAAAATGCTTTAGATCTCAATCAAAAATCTATAATTAATAGCAGAAATCAGGTGAATTGTCAAGATTTAAGAGCGGCCGATCGCCTAATTTTTTTCAGTTATTTATTAGCCTTCGTCGCCTGTACGCTATTTAACACTGTAGACGTGACGCTGTTTGATTTCCGACTCAATACTACAAGCTGGTTGCTGTTAGCTGCAATTTGCGGAGTCAGCCAGAGGGAATAGTTTTGAGTTGAGGAATTGGCATTGGGAATTGGGAATTGGGAATTGGGAATTGGGAATTGGGAATGAGAAATTCAGTAATTAATCTTCCTTCTTCCTTCTTCCCTCTTCCCTCTTCCTTCTTCCTTCCTTTACTCCACCGTCACCGACTTCGCCAAATTGCGCGGCTGATCCACATCCAAACCCCGACGCGCAGCAATGTGATAAGCCAACAATTGCAGCGGAATCACTGTCACAATCGGCGACAACAATTCATCCACCAAAGGCACGGGCAAAATGTGGTCAAAAATATCGGCTTCCGCCACACCTTGCTTCGGCGTAACGCCAATTAAACGGGCGTCGCGCGCCTTCGCTTCCTGAGCGTTAGACAGCACTTTTTCGTAGACGCTTCCTGGCATGGCGATCGCCACTACAGGCACTTTCGCGTCCAAAAGGGCGATCGGGCCGTGTTTCATCTCTCCCGCCGGATATCCTTCGGCGTGAATGTAGCTAATTTCCTTCAGTTTCAGCGCCCCTTCCAAAGCAATCGGAAAGTTAATTCCCCGCCCCAAAAATATAAAATCTTGGGTTTCTGTAAACTGGTGGGACAATTCTTCTACATACTGTTCTTGAATCTCCAAATACTTTTCAATTTCCGCTGGCAACTGGCGCAAACCAGCAATAATCTCTGCCAATCTCTCGCTGCTGATTGTTTGCCGCTGGTGCGCCAAATCCAAAGCTAAGAAATAAAATGCCATCAACTGAGTGACAAAAGTTTTAGTGGCAGCAACGCCGACTTCTATACCGGCGTGGGTATTGAGCACGTGCGGCATCATGTGGGCGATCGAACTTTCAGTCCTGTTAGTAATCCCTAACATTCTCGCCTGGAATTTATCCGTAAGACCCGCGCGCCGCTGCTGTTCCATCCCCAAAGCCGCCAGCGTGTCCGCCGTTTCTCCCGACTGAGTTACCCCAATAGTTAAAGTATTTGCTGTCAGCGGTGCCGGTGCGTAGCGGTACTCAGAAGCGTACTGCACCGCAGTGGGAATATTAGCTAATTGTTCCAACAAATATTTGCCAATTAGCGAGGCGTGCCAGCTCGTTCCGCAGGCGAGAATCGAAATTTGTTCGACATCGGCGCAAAGTTCCTTGGGCAAGTTGAGATTGATTGGAGAGCGCGGATTTCCCGCCTGCCAATCGCTGTCTAAATAAGCCTCCAAACAAGCTCGGACTACGGCTGGCTGTTCGTAAATCTCCTTGTGCATGAAGTGTTTGAAGCCTTGTTTTTCGACTAAAACCGGACTCCAACCAAGGATGCGCGGGCTTTTTTTCAGCCTTTCCCCTGCAAAGCTGTAAACTTCGACTCCCATCGGAGTTAGCCTTGCCAATTCGCCATTTTCTAGAGATAAAACAGTGCGGGTGTGAGATACTAAAGCCGGCGTGTCGGAAGCGCAGAAAAATTCGCCGGCACCAAAGCCAATCACTAAAGGAGCTTGCTGTCTGGCGACAATTATTTCGTCGGGAAAATCTGCACAGATAATGGCTAGCGCAAAGGCTCCTTCTAACCTATTTACCGCCTTTAAAACCACTTCCAAAAACGACAAATCAGCAATTTGCTCGGCTTTTTTCTCTTTTCTTTCTGCCTTCTCCCTTTCTCCTTCTTTCAAAAACTCAGCTATTAAATGAGGAATAACTTCTGTATCGGTATCCGAGACAAATTTATGTCCCTTTGCTTTCAATTCTTTCCGCAACTCGCGATAATTTTCGACAATTCCATTTTGAACTACCGCAACTCGCCCGTTATTATCTAGGTGAGGGTGAGCGTTGTATTCCTCTGGTTTGCCGTGAGTTGCCCAGCGGGTGTGTCCGATGCCGATGGGAGCCGGAGAGTCTATCTCTGCTAGCTTTTCCCGGAGGTTGTGCAATTTGCCCTTGGCTCGGATGCAGGTAATGTGTCCTTCCGAGATGGTAGCGAGGCCCGCTGAATCGTAGCCCCGGTATTCTAGTTTCTCCAATCCTGCTAGCAAAATCTCGCTTGCTGCTTGCGTGCCGATATAGCCAACGATTCCGCACATTTAACGTACTACTCCTGCTTAGCGATCGCAATAAAACTCACGTTTTATCATTTTTACCTTCTTCCGGCCCCAGAATGCAGATTCCGCGACAAAAAAAGAGGGGGCAATATAATCGCCCCCTCTCTTGTGCCCGTAATTCGATCGGCGTGTCGATCGATATTTAGTAGGCTAGACCCATACTGCGAGTGGTTTCGGCTCCGAGGTAAACCCGGATGCTCAGAAAATCGGTGGGGCAAGCAGTTTCGCACCGCTTGCAGCCTACACAGTCTTCGGTGCGGGGAGAGGATGCAATCTGAGCTGCTTTGCAGCCATCCCAGGGCACCATCTCCAAAACGTCAGTCGGACAAGCGCGGACGCATTGAGTGCAGCCGATGCAAGTATCGTAAATTTTGACTGAATGAGACATTGAATAAAGGCTCCCAACGAGTCACTAAAAATTTCCTTGCTCTGCGAATTAACAGATTTGACGGTGAGGTGCCACCGCTATAGCCTGCACAGAGAATTAAAGGTTAGTCTACCGCAGTGCTTGGAAGCACTTCGCGAAAAAGCGACAAAACTTCACAGTTATTCACGCTGGTAGTCTTATAGAACCATTTTGGGATATATTAATTCGCCAACCGTTTGAGCATCAGCCTGATGAAATACAAATTGAGTTTCGCAGTAGTATTGATGAGGGTCTGCTCAAAGTTCTTGACCAAACTCTTACAGCCTTACATCCAAGCGTTTGACCGTTCAATCACGATCGTCAGTTGCCACCACGACAAATCCAGTTTTCCCCTCTAGTGCCACTTTTTCGGCTTTCGTTAGTTTCTGTGCCAGTTTAAACCGGATCTGGGTCATAATCTGGCAATAGAGTTTTTACTTTCTCTGCGATGAGCCGATCCGGGTGATACCCCTTGCCCTTGCAGAACGATCGTCTTCGGAATATTGACGAGCCCGAGTGTGAAAGTAATCGAAGTTGTGACTCAACAGTTCAATCCAGCCACATTCATCGGACACACTGGCTTTTGTGGAATGGATCAAAAAGGGCAAGCTGACTGGTATCAACACCCAGATGTTGTTTGATGCCATTGGTGAATTTGTAATCACCAAATCCTTGAGACTCGACCCTCGCAAATTGCACGTATTTTTAACCGCTACACGGAGCGATTAGAGGAATTATAGCCTTTGGTTAATCCACTTTATGCTGTGAGCTAATGAAGGGAGATCGGGGAGCCAAGAAGAAACCCACGAGACTAGCGAAGAGAATAGGTGTAAAAGTGCTGAATCCTGTCAACTTGGCGAGTAGCAGAGTTGTACTAATTGGAGTTCGAGTAACTGTTGAATTCAGAGCAGCCATTACACAAATCATTGCCAAAGTCTCGTTGGATGCGGGATTAACGATCGCGATTGCTTTTCCTAAACAGGCTCCTATAAAAAACAGCGGGATGATAATCCCCCCCCGCCAGCCTCCATTTACGGTCGTACTAATAGCAAACACTTTAGCAATCACTAAAGTCAAAAGAAATTCCAAAGGAAAGTTTCCCTCAACAATTTTTTCAATTTGATGTTCACCAAAGAAACGAGTGAGCGGAAATAAAGCTGATAAAACACCAAGTCCTAGCCCAGCTAAAGTAGTGCGCACATAGATTGGACTGGGTATCGAATCGAATAAGCGACCAATACTGCGAAATACAGCGATAAAAAACCACCCCATGAGCGCACCTACAATTCCATAAGCAATCGCTGCGCCAAAGTCATAAAGGCTGTCCACATTGTATTGAGGAAAATGCCAGGTAGGGCCAATTCCTAGCTGGGTAATTGCTACAAAGATAGTGTAACTTGCACAACTTGCCACGACCGCAGGCAATATTGCTTCAAAATACTCCACAACATTTTGATGATGCAGGATTTCTAAAGCAAAAAAAGTACCACCCAAAGGAGCGCCGAACAAAACTGTAAAACCAGATGCCATGCCAGCAATACTCAAAGTTCGTAGTGCCTCTCCGCGCAATTGAAAGCGATCGGCCAACCACGTACCAATTGAACCTGTGACTTGCACCATTGGTGCTTCTGGACCAGCACTGCCTCCACTTGCAATACTGATTAGCGACGACAGAATCATCGAAGGATTCTCGTTCATGGGTAATCGCCCACCATTGAGATGAATATTGTCAATAATCAACCCTATTTCGCCAGGATTTCCCAGCCAATGAATTATCAAACCGACGAGCAAACCAGCAAGTGGCATGATGATTAGTAGAGAAGGTCCACTAAAATATTCAAATCCCAGCATTATGTAAGACAAAAATATCCAATAACTTGCAGCAAACAAACCACAAATGATTCCTAGCATTGCCCATAGCAATACCGGACGTGTGAGATTTATTGGATTTCGTTTCATTGCTTATTCCTTGTCAATAGCTAGCCAGTTAGAAAGTGTTAAAAAAGTATTTTGTCTAATGGTATACAACTTTTGTTGTCTGCATATTAATTTACCACGCACCACACTTGCTTTTGAGTGTAGATTCGGGCTATCGAACGCGCTTTAACAATCGCAGTCTCACAACGGCAGTCCAGGACTGAACTCAAAAATGTATGAGCGCGATCGAGCGTCCCGCTAGCACTCGGGTATAATTCCGATCGTACGGGATTGGATATTAGAAAGGACTACAGTCCTTACTACAAAACTGGGTGTGATATTAGAAAAGACTTTAGTCCTTACTACAAAGCCGCGCAAATCGATCGACTAAAAGCCTAATTTTTCTAACACGGGCTTAGTTGAAACAATATGCCGATCGAGCCCTAGTTTTTTTGGCTCCACACCCAAAGCCAAAGCCACCAACTGGGACAAATGCAGCACCGGCAAACCCAATTTGCGCCCGATTACTTTTTCCACCTCCGGCTGTCGCGAATCCAAATTCAAGTGACATAGAGGGCAAGGAGTTACCATACAATCAGCCCCATTGTCAAGAGCATCTTGAATATGTTTGCCGGCCATCTGAAAAGATTGGTTAGTGGCATAACTCGCCAACGGCCAGCCGCAGCACTGCGTCCGCCCTCGATAATAAACCGGAGTTGCCCCGATCGCCCGAAATACATTTTCCATCGATTCCGGTTGGTGCGGGTCATCGTAAAGCAGCTTATCCTGAGCTCGCAGTAGGTAGCATCCATAAAAAGACGCGCACTTCAAGCCCGAAAGCTTGCGGGTGACTCGCTTCTGCACCTCATCGAGCCCGTAATCTGCAACGATCGCCCACAACAGATGTTTCACCTCGGTACTGCCTTGATAAGGCGAACAGCCTTGTTTTTTTAGTAAACCGTTGACTTTTTCTATGTAGTTGGGATCGGTTTTCTGAGATTCCTTGAGGCGATCGTCCACATGGCCGATTACCCCTTGACAAGTGCTGCAATGCGTCAGCAAAGGCAGATTCAGTTCCTCAGCCAAAGCAATATTGCGGGCGTTGACGGTATCTTCTAGTAACTGCGAATCTTCCTTGAAAGTGCCAGAACCGCAGCAAGAAGCTTTCTTGAGTTCTACCAGTTCAATCCCCAGCGCTTGAGTCAGGGCTTGGGTAGACAGGTAAAGTTCGCGGGCGGCCCCTTGGGCAACGCAACCGGGAAAGTAAGCATATTTGAGATTTGGGGATGGCATAATCGTTTCTGCAGGGGACACAAGGCAAGGGACAAAAAAGGAGGGCGATCGAAGTTGGGATGCTTCCTCTCCATATCCTTACGCAGTTTTAGACAATATTGCCCAACGCCACCAGCCTAACAACCAGATTGGAGCAGGCAAACAGCTCTGATTCTAGTCGAGCTAAAGATATCTACTGCGGCTCAATTTAACTGTTAACTCCCAGATTAACTCCAGAGGTAGTCATGATCGAACCAGACAACCAGGCATCTGCCCAACGCAAGGCGACGATTGAGCGCTGTTTCGCTGCATATAATGCCCAGGATCGAGCAACCGTCGAAAGACTGCTAACGAGCACGTTCACCTTTACCAGCCCGTATGACGATGGCATCGATCGCGCTACTTACTTTGAGCGATGCTGGCCTAACAGCGATCGTATTCGCCAGCACGCGATCGAACGAATCTTTGTTGAAGGAGACGAGGCGTTCGTTACGTATCGAGCAACAACATTTGAAGGCATGGAGTTCAGAAATACCGAGTTTTTCACTTTCGACGGCGAACAGATATCGAGCGTCACTGTCTACTTCGGCGCTGCGTACAGAGGCGGTATTTTTATCAAGAAGCAAGAATGACTCAAAATCATTTGAGTGTGGCTCCGGCAAAACGTTCCAATTCAAGCAAATGAGCAGATTTATTGAGTAGATGCTGAGTAACCGAGGCATTGATCTGATGAAGGTGAATCCAGCTTACACCAGGGTCATCGGACTTGTAAAATATGCACGCCAATATGCTCTAGCCAGTGATGAAGCCGCAGCAATGGCGATCGCCCGACGTGGTATGCGATTAGCTAAAAATATTCCCGGCTCCATCACCGCCTATCTCTCCGTGAAGGATGGAAAGCACGTAGGTCGCCATTCGTTTCAACTAAATAACTTGATTAAGAAATCTAGCATTAAGCGTCACAACTTCTATGCTATCTCTAACTGGGAATGTTTAGTCAAGCGATGGTCGGAGCAATCTATCCAGAGCAAGCCTCGGCGTTAAAGATGATTTCTTGGAACATATACCGCTAAGTTCCCTCTACAGAGATTTGAGGATTATTGCCCAGATATGCGTAGGTTTTTACAAGCGGTGGAGACAGCAGCCGTGGAAACTTAGCGAATCAGATCGCTGAGGAATTCCAGCTAACAATAGTTAAGCGATCGGGGTATCACAAATCATTGGAGCCGACAGAATTGTGATATTTTTGGATTGAGTTAGAAGCGATCGGTTGCCACTCAATTCAGCCGTTGGGCGTCACCGAAGATCGCCCGTATTCGGAGTTGTGTTACAGCCTCTACGCTTTTGGGACGACGACAACCTCTTGGGAGATTATGACCCTCAAAACCTTTATTGGAAGCTGCCATTGCGGCGCAGTTCGATTTGAAGCCGACATCGACTTGAGCTTGGGCACAAACAAATGTAACTGCTCGATCTGCACGAAAACGCGGAATTGGAACGCTCTCATCAAGCCCAACGCATTCCGATAGCTATCCGGCGAGCGCGATTTGAGCGACTACCAGTTCAATCCAAAGATTGGACATCATCTTTTTTGCAAGCACTGCGGCGTGCGCTCCTTTGCACGTGGACACCACGAACAGATTGGCGGTGACTACGTTTCAGTCCAATTGGCCGCCCTCGATAACGCCGATCCAACGGAACTCATTGAAGCGCCCATTCGATTTTCGGATGGCCGTAACAACAACTGGGGTGCGCATCCAGCCGAGACAAAGCATCTATAGAACCCATTTGAGATCTAAAAGGCTGCAAGCCTTTTAACCATCAGCCCAATCAAACAAAGATTTACCGGCTCTCCGGCGATTGATACAGCTTATATGTCTAAGGACAAGGGTTTCAGCGATTTCCTCAAGAATATTCTGTGCCGATCTATACTGTTTCCCACACAAATCCAAGAGAGCCATAGCGATCGCCACTCCATAACAGTCTTAGAGTTGCTGCGATCGTCCGTGTCCCAATTGTCGCTAGCCCGTGTCACTTAGAAAAGCGGCCAGCCTTTCTGTTGCAGATCCCCCTTTCGGATAAGATTAGATACGCAGCAACCAATGAGGACATAATGTTATGAGCCAAGACGACATTTTTACTAGAGTCCAGAAAATTGTGGCAGAGCAACTGGAAGTCGAGAAGAGCGAAGTCAAGCCCGAAGCCAACTTTGCTAACGATTTAGGAGCAGATTCCTTAGATACTGTAGAGCTGGTCATGGCTTTGGAAGAAGAGTTTGATATTGAAATTCCCGACGAAGCAGCCGAAAAAATTACTACGGTTCAAGCTTCTGTAGATTTCATCAACAGCCAACTTGCAGCTCCAAAAGCATAAAATACCTGTCTTTTCCCCTAAGAGGAGAGAAGTTAGAAAAATGGAAACTCCTCTTTTGTTCTGCGTTCTGGGTGTTTAATTTTTTGAAACTGAAATCATGACAAATTTAGAGCGTAAGCGCGTTGTTATCACGGGTCTCGGCGCGATTACACCGATCGGCAATACCTTGTCCGAGTATTGGGACGGGTTGCTTGCCGGGAAGAATGGTATAGGCCCGATCACCTTATTCGACCCGTCGCGGCACGACTGCCGCTTTGCCGCAGAGGTGAAGGGTTACGACCCACACGACTATTTAGAGCGCAAGGAAGCAAAGCGGATGGATCGCTTTGCTCAATTTGGGGTGTCAGCGAGCAAACAAGCTGTTGCTGATGCGAAATTTGAGATTAACGACCTGAACGCAGAACAGGTGGGTGTCATTCTTGGCACTGGCATTGGCGGCCTGAAGGTTTTGGAAGACCAGCAAGAGATCTATCTGAATCGCGGCCCCGATCGATGCAGCCCGTTTATGATTCCCATGATGATTGCGAATATGGCCGCGGGCCTGACGGCGATTCATACGGGCGCTAAGGGGCCGAACTCTTGCCCCGTGACGGCCTGCGCTGCCGGGTCGAATGCCGTGGGCGATGCGTTTCGCCTAGTTCAGGGGGGTTACGCGCAAGCCATGATTTGCGGCGGTACGGAAGCTGCGGTGACACCTTTGTGCGTGGCGGGTTTTGCTGCGGCGAGGGCGCTTTCGACTCGCAACGATGACCCGACTCATGCTTCTCGTCCGTTCGATCGCGATCGTGATGGTTTTGTTGTCGGCGAAGGTGCTGGCATTCTGATGCTAGAAGAAATGGAATACGCTCTGGCCCGTGGCGCGAAGATTTACGCAGAAATCGTCGGCTACGGTTTAACTTGCGATGCGTATCACATGACTTCCCCGGTACCGGGGGGGGACGGTGCGTCGCGGGCGATCGCTTTAGCGCTCAAGGATGCGGGTTTGACGCCGGATCAAGTGAGCTATATCAACGCTCACGGCACGAGCACGCTTCCCAACGATTCTACGGAAACGAAAGCGATTAAAAACACTTTGGGAGACCATGCTTACAAAGTAGCAATTAGTTCTACCAAGTCGATGACCGGTCATCTTTTGGGCGGTTCTGGGGGAATTGAGGCGGTGGCGACGGTAATGTCGATCGCCAATGACAAAATCCCGCCGACAATTAATCTGGAAAATCCCGATCCTGAGTGCGATTTGGACTATGTTCCCCATACAAGCCGCGATCTAAAAGTTGATGTGGCGCTGTCGAATTCTTTTGGATTTGGCGGCCACAACGTGACTCTGGCATTCAAGAAGTTTGTTCAGTAACGGGTAATCCATAAGTCTCAAATTAAAAGGTGAAAAATTAATTTTTCACCTTTTAATTTGAGATTGGGCGATCGGCTATTAACTAAATCAACTTAACTCAGCCTAAAATGCGATCGCGGGTTATATCCCCGCAACACTTTAACTGCTGCGGGGTTCTGGATATTCTGTTTTTTGATTAGCCGTTGCTCATATCATGTCCGGGCGAGGGCTTGACTCAAAATGCTTACTTGTTATGAGTCAAGCGCAACGAAGTAAGCGCGTTGCCGAAAGGTGAGATTCTTCAGTTCCTTCAGGACTCAGAATTACGACTACTCAAGCGGAGTTGATATCACTTAGTTTGTTAACAGAAGGAGAAGTATAAAATTATTTTTTTCAAACAAAAAGCGCCCCTATTTCTAGGAGCGCTTTTCGTTTATCTAGGACTAAAACTTAGCCGTTGATAGAAGGAGC
>NZ_JAUBQD010000060.1:0-42527 GCF_036701085.1 Microcoleus sp. Pol7_A1 | reverse complement strand
TTCATTTTTTTATGGTCACAATCAAGTATTGCATATAATTGTATCACAATCATGATAATGATTTAGGATTGCTATATGATTAATAAATAATAGTTAACTTTTAACTCATATTTACAAAACAAGTCTGTTACAAGTTACTAACTTACGCCGCAGTATAGTAAACGCTTCGATCGCCCTTTAAAATCCCACCATACCATAAACCGCTTCGAGGAAACCGGACTCGTAAACTCTGGTTCCTTTTGATAGACACAACTCGACTCGAACAAGTGACCCCTACGATGTCAACGTAGTGCTCTAACCAACTGAGCTATGCGTCTGTCGATCGCTTCAATTCGTGACATTTTCCCAGACTATACTCAAAAGACATCTCCAATAATCAACTTGAAATCCTTGTACAGAGGTAGCTGAAGCTTAATTTTGGGAGATGTTTAATGCTCTACTTATCCCAATTGGATCGAGCAATTGCTCAATAGTCTGCACTAACATTTCCGGCTCAACCGGCTTGGAAAGATGCCTTTGAAAGCCAGCATCTAGCGCTTGCTGCTGATTGATGTCTCCGGCACAGGCAGTAAGTGCGATCGCGGGAATCAGTCCTCCCTGCTCTGTGGATAGTTGTCTGATTTGACTAATCAACTTATAGCCATCAATTTGTGGCATTCCAATATCAGCAATCAAAACATCTGGCTTAGATTCATTAAGTAGTTGTAGCGCATCTGTTGCTGAAGATACAGAGATCACGGTGGCTCCCGCTTGCTCCAAGATACATTGAACTAACTCTAAATTGTCTAGTTCGTCATCGACGGCCAGGATACATAATCTAGCCAAAGGTGAAGTGTGAGCATTGAGTGATAGATTGTCCTTGCGATCGCTGTGTGCATCATTGTTTCTGGCTAATAAGGGAAATGTGACAGTAAATGTTGTTCCCTGTCCTTCTACAAAACTTTCGGCTTTGACAGTTCCACCATGTAGCTCAACGACGTGACGCACGATCGCTAATCCCAGCCCTAACCCACCAAATGTTCTCGTAATACTGCTATCGGCTTGTCGAAATGTGTCAAAGACATAGGGAATAAATTCTGGCTGAATCCCTTTCCCTGTATCCCTGACTTGAATTTGAGCAGATGAATCAATCGTTTTTAGCTCAACTTCAACTCTACCTCCAGTTGGGGTGAACTTAATTGCATTGGCGAGCAAATTCCAGACAACCTGTTGCAATCGGGTAGCATCTCCTAACACATCGCCCACATTGAGTTCTAGCTGGGTGTTAATTTGAATGTTCTTCGCTTCGGCCGCTAAACTAACTGTTTCGATCGCGGCTTTAAGAGTTGTTTTCAAATTAATTGGAGTAGAGTTAAAACTCAGCTTGCCTTGCAGAATGCGAGAAATATCAAGCAAATCCTCAATCAGTTGAACTTGCAACTGCGCGTTGCGTTCAATCGTTTCGAGAGCTACCGCCGTTTTCCCAGAATCCAGGTTTCCCCTTCGCAGCAGTCGAGTCCAACCCACAATCGGATTCAACGGAGTTCGCAATTCGTGTGACAAGACAGCTAAGAACTCATCTTTAATTCGGTTAGCTGCTTCTGCTTGTTCCCGTGCTTGCGATTCTGACTCGTAGAGCCGTGCTCGGTCGATCGACTGCGCCGACTGCTGTGCCAGTGCCAAAACGAAACTGCGATCGCTCTCACAAAGCTGGGGAACGGTCGAAAAACCGAGCGATAGCCCACCAACGGCTTGTCCTTCAATCAACAACGGCACTGAAATCCAGGCTTCTGAACCAACCTTGGCATAAGCTTCGGCTAAATCAGGATAACGGGCAATTCGGTTTTCGATAGTTTCTAACCAAACAGGTTGCCCAGTTCGCACGGCTTCTGCCAGAGGATAGGGTGCATGAATTGAAAAACTGCGCAGAAATTCTCCTACGTGCTCGTACCCGATCGCTTGAATAATCTCCAGTTCGCTTGCCTTCTGGTTTAATACCGCAACCAAACCACAACTTGCTCCCAGTGCGGACATTCCCTGTTCAATAATCACCTGAGCCACTTGAGCCGAGGTTTGCGATTCAGACAAAGCTGTCATCACCGCCAGCAGTCGAGCCGTCCGGTTAGCAGCGAGTTCGGCGGCTAATTTCGCTTGTTGTGTTTCATTATAGAGACGAGCGTTATCAATGGCGATCGCTGCTCGCTGAGCCAAATCTTCAGCCAGAGCAATGTCTTCCAGGCAATAGCGGCGATCGGATTCAGTAAACACCAACGTAATGCTGCCCAACACGCGCCCGCGTGCCTGTAGCGGTGCAATGATGCAGGACTTTAACCCAACTCCACGTAAGATTTCCAGGTATTCAGCATTCGGCACTGCGGCAACTAACTGTTCATCGGTAATCTCAATTGCAATTTCAGCCTGTCCTGTTTGCATGACTTTAGCAATGCCATACCCATCATCGAGATGTCTGGGAAAGCGTTGAGCCAACTCCCAGCCAAACTTCACTTTTTCGGGATCTGAATGAGCCACCGCAACCCGATCGATCGTGCGATCGTCATTCAGCAGATCGACACTACACCAATCTGCAAAATAAGGAACTGCCAGTTTTGCAACGCTTTGGAGAGTTTGTTCATAATCTAGTGAAGAGGAAAGAACAGCACTCACTTGGGCTAAAAATGCTGATTGTTGTTGAGAATTCTCTGCTAAAGCACGGGCTGCCTGTTCTTGAACAAGTTGTACTCGTTCGTCTTCGGTTTGCTTGCGTTCAGTAATGTCGCTGAAAGCAGCAATGATGTTGATAATTTGTCCCTCTGGGTCAAACAAAGGGGAAGCATTAATCGAGAGAATCGTGCGAGTTCCATCGGCATGGCTAATGCCATGTTCAATATTATAAACAGGCTCACCAGTTTGCATCACCTTCGCAAACGGCAGTTCATCTTCTGGGAAAGGATGACCCTCCACGGTTGTAATGAACCAGGATGGATCGTTATAGCCTCGCTCCACAATGTCGCTGAGAGTCAATCTTAAAATCCTCTCTGCTGCCCTATTTGCCGCAATAATCTGTCCGGTAGAATCTAGAATGGTGATCCCATCAGGAATAGTTTGGAAGATGCTCGATAATTGCGCTTCACCCTCACGCAGAGCTGTTTCTGCCTGCTTGCGCTGTGTAATGTCGTGCATCACGACAACTGCACCCTGTTTTTCGCCGTTTGCGGCAATAATCGCCTGTCCAGTTGCTAACAGCATTCGCGCAGTTCCTTGCTGCGGAACAATCATCATTTCCACATCACGAACGTTCTGTCCTTGGAATGCCTGAAACAGGGGAATATCCTCTATATTCATGCGTGTTTTGCCGTCGGACAAATACAAGTCATAATATTGGGCCCATTGAGCCGCTGGAACTGGCTGCTGAGGTAATCCATGAAAATCTTTAGCTGCTTGGTTAAATACCGTCAATATGCCATCGGCATCGCAAGCCACAATGCCAGCTTGAACGTTGTTTAGGATTGCTTTCAAAAAGTCCTGTTTTTTCTGAAGAGTGGCTTCCACCTGCTGGCATTTAGCGATTTCGGCTTTCAATTGTCGATCGACTTCAGATGTTTCAGTAGTATCTTGGAAGTAAATAAGTAAGCCATCTTCACTCTTGATGAGGCGAATTCTCAACCACTTGTTGAGTGAGGGGTAGTGTTCTTCAAACTCGATTGCAGTTGGCGTGGCGATCGCTTGATGACAATACTTATATAGCTCAGAGGTAAGATCGACCGAAAATACAGTCCATATATTTTTGCCTATCAGGTGTTGTCGGTTCCTGTTTAAAAGCTCCTCTGCTTTATGGTTGACATAAGTGCAGTGCCACTCTGAATTAATAGAAATAAAGGCCTCAGCCATACGATCGACTATCACCGCAAATCGTGCTTCAATTGCTTGGCAGTCTGTACATAGCTCTTGAGAAAAATTTATAGTAAGCTCTTCTCGATCATTCAAGGAGTTTGTACGTTCTACATTCATTGCGGTTAGTCCTGCCTATTTACCTATTCTGCCAGTTATTGTTAGGGAATCAAGATATAGTATGCCCAAAACCTCAGCCATTCAGTGTTTAAGCCAAGGGGCGATCGCAAATCATGGGACAGCACCGCTAAAAATTCGTCTTTAATCCGGTTAGCGGCTTCTGCTTCGGCTCGTGCAAGGCGATCGTGTTCTAAAAGTTATTCTTTTTCTTGTTATGCTTGCTTGCGCTTTGTTCACGGATGGGGATGGTGCCTACGAGAATCGGGCTAGCGTTTCTTTAACACCGAACTCATGCAAACTATGCAACTGCTCAGCAACAGCCTCGACGAAACGTGGCAACTCTACTAAATCTCTGACCTAGACATATTCTGTCATTCCTAATTGAGAATGCCAAATCTAGCAGTTTGGTTGTAGAAACAAGTTTTAGAAACAACAAAACCCGCTTTTTGGGCGGGTTTTAGGTATGGACACAACTGGACTCGAACCAGTGACCCCTACGATGTCAACGTAGTGCTCTAACCAACTGAGCTATGCGTCCTCACGAATTCCTAAATTAGCACAACCTTCGATCGCCTGTCAAGCATAAATATGAGATTTGTTCGGCGGGCACTTTTGACATCGCCCCTAATGCCCAATCCCCCGCCAAATCTTCACAGTTCGATCGCCCGCACCGCTAGCCAAACTCCCCCCATCAGCACTAAACGCCACCGACAAAACCTCCCCCCCGTGGCCGGTCAGAATTTCCAGCAAACCCCCCGTACCCGCATCCCACAAATAAATCGTGCCATCCCGACTCCCCGTCGCCAAAACCCGACCATCGGGACTGAACGCCACACACAAAACATCTCCAGAATTGTCCCTCATACTCCGCAACAGCGTCCCTCGCCCCTGTGCATCCACCCGCCACAGCTTCGCCGTACCATCCCGACTCCCCGTTGCCAAAATCAATCCTTCTCCTACTCCCCCCCTTACCAAGGGGGGGCTGGGGGGGGTCTGACCGGCAGGGGAGTTGGGGGAGTTCGCAGCAAAAACGATCGCCCGCACCCAATCCCCGTGCTCGGCCAGAGTACAAATCGATCGACCATTTTGCCAATCCCACAACTGCACAGTCTTGTCCCGACTGCCACTAGCCAAAAACTCCCCGCCAGCACTAAAAGCCACCGCCTCCACCCCGCCAGCGTGACCAATCAAAGCCGACATCCGCCTTCCCTTATTCAAATTCCACAACTGCACAGTTTTGTCCCGACTGCCGCTAGCCAAAACCTGACCGTCCCGACTGAAAGCCACAGCATAAACCCTGTCTTCGTGACCCCGCAAAGCGTACCACCACTTACCCTTATTCAAATCCCAAATTTGAATTGTTTTGTCCCGGCTACCACTAGCCAAAGTCGCCCCATCAGGACTAAACGCCACACAAGTCACCCAGTCAGAATGACCCGTAAGAGTGTACCACCGCTTACCCGCATCCAACTTCCACATCTCGATGGTCTTGTCCTCACTGCCGCTAGCTAAAGTCGCGCCATCTGGACTGAAAGCTACCGACGTAACAGCATTAGAATGCCCTACCAGAGTATGAACACACCTCCAAGTAGGCGCGCGTGCGGGCACAACCCGCTGCATCGGCGGCACAGGTAAAATTGTGCCTGCAAGCGTTGGCGGCACTGCATTCTGCACCACAGGCATCCTCTGCTGCACGGAAATAGCAGGGGCCGCCGGAGTCGGAACCTGCACCGCCGACTGCTGCGGCTGCAAATCTTTCAATACCTCAGCTACTGATTTGTAGCGGCGACTGAGACTTGGTTCGATCATTTTGTCGAGGATGCGACTTAATTTGGGATCAATTGGAACCTTCAAAAAGTCTCGCCAAACCCAAACATCTTGATTGATATCGAACAAATCAAAAGGAGATATTTGAGTCAGCAAATAAAGGCAAGTTACTCCCAAACTATATAAATCACTGGCATAAACCGCTTGACCTCTAATTTGTTCCGGCGCGACGAATTCGGGTGAACCGATGACTGTACCGGTTTCTCTCAAACCCTCGACAACCTTTGCAGCGCCAAAATCAACTAAAACTAATTCCCCGGTTAATGTGGGGTAAGTATAAATTATGGGAGTTTGAGAAATGCGGCGGCGGATAATATTGGGAGGTTTAATATCTCGGTGAATTACACTGCAATCGTGCACGAACTGCAATACTGGCAATAAATCCTTCAGCAGACTGAGAATCTGGCTTTCGCTGAAAGGCCCAGCCCGCGCCAACTCTTGCTGTAAATTCTGACCTTCTATAAATTCCTGTACCAAATACTGATAGCGTTCCTGCTGAAAGTGCGCCAGCAGTTCGGGAATTTGCGGGTGTTTCCCCAACTCGTCCAGCCGCACCGCTTCTCGGTTGAATAATTCTGCTGCTTTTTCGCTGCTGCTGGTACCTTGGGATAGGGGGAAAAACTGTTTAATTGCACAGCGCGGTTTTGAGGGTTTGTCTTCGTCTACTGCTAAAAAAGTGCGGCCGAAACCGCCGCGCCCGAGGGGTTTAATGGCGCGGTAACGCTCTCTCAGCAACAGTTTGGAGCCGCAATTCAGGCAGAATTGGGTACGATCGGCATTTTGCGGGTTTTGACAGGTGGGGTTTAGGCAGTAACTCATAACTGAAGCGAGAAGGAATCAGCAGCATCTTTCTATGATACTGAGGCAAAAGGGCGATCGACTCTCGCGTTACAATTATAGTCCTGGACGCACGGGCAACAATAAACCGGGTTTTTTACCAAAATATTTGCTTCAAACTTTCAATCTGGGTTCAAAAACCCGGTTTCTTTGTTCGGGTGCATAAGTCCTAAATTAGAAATAAAACAACTAAAGTCATGACTGCAAACTGGTTAGTAGTCATGACTTCCGTCCTCATAACTTAAGATGTCGCCTTAACTTTCAGAGCATACTCTTTAAACCTTTCCAAGTCAGCCATAAGAGTCGATTCAACTACTCGCGCTAGAAATGAATTGTCCATCAATTTTGCCAGCCAGCCGGGAACTCCATAAGCTACTGTCAGTTTGACAATGCTGCTGTTTTTGCGATCGTAAAATCTTACCGCACCCCGATTTGGCAAACCGTCTACCGATTCCCACTGAATTATCTGATTCGGCACTAATTTGAGAATCCGAGAAAGCCAGCTAAATTCTAACCCGCCAGTTGCGAGTTTCCAGCGCGATAATTCCGGGTTGTCTTCGAGAACGCGAACTGATTCGATCCACTTCATCCAGCGCGGCATTTGCTCTAAATCTGACCAGAGTTGCCACGCTAATTCGATGGGAATTGCTACTTCTACTTGGACGCTGTGTTCTAACCAATCAGTCATGCGATTTTAGATTTTAGATTTTAGATTTTAGATTGAAGAATTGTTTCTTTCTTGTTTTCTTTTTACCAGGCTTTGCCTGGTAACGCAGATCCAGAGGCTCTGCCTCGCGTTTTCCTAAATACTGGAGGCACAGCCTCCTGATAGGCATTCCCAGGCAGAGCCTGGGAATGAGAGAAAACGAGACAGGACTAAGGACTAATGACTGTAAGCTTCGAGAATTGCCTTAGCGGCTTGATGGCCTGAAAGTGTCGCTCCTTCCATACTATCAATGTAGTCTTGCTGAGTATAACTTCCTGCTAGAAAGAAATTGGCGATCGGAGTTTTTTGAGCAGGGCGGAAAACATCCATTCCCGGTGCTTCGCGATACAAAGATTGAGCGAGCTTAACTACACTGTACCAAGTCATGTTTAATTCCCGCGCTGACGGAAATAAATCCTGAACTTGCTTAAGTACGTGTTGGGCGATCGCCTCATTACTTTGTTTAATAAACGGATCTCCCGGTGTCAGCACCAACTGCAGCAGCGAACCTTGTCCTTCTTGATAATAATCCTTGGGACTTGTCAGTGCCAAATCTGCAAAACAAGAAAAATCTGCATCTGCTGAATATAGCAAATTATCGATTCCTACAGCGTGGCTTAACTGTTTGCGCTTGGCTTCGTCTTCCAGTTCCGTTACCCAACCGTCGAACCGCAATTGTACTGTAGCAACTGGCACCGCATCTAACTTATAAATGTTGTCAAATTCCGACCATTTGCGCCAAGCTGGGGGCAATATTTTCTGAATTCCTGGCACGTCGCAGGCGAAAACGTAAGCGTCTGCGGTAATCTTTTCTTCTGTTTCGCCGTTAGCTACTACCAAGCCTGTCACGCGGGTTTCTTCGCCTTCTTGAAACTGAATTTCTCGGACTCTGCGCCGCGTGTAAATTTTTGCTCCTTTCTTTTCCAAATATTCCACAATTGGTTTGTGCAAATATTCGTTGGGAGAACCGGCCAGCATCCGCATGACAGAGGCTTCGGTTTTCGATGCAAAGAATTGAAATATTGTCAACATACACCGGGCAGAAATATTTTCAGTGTCGATAAAACCCAGTGCGTAGGCGATCGGATTCCACATTCTTTTGAGCGAGTTTTGGTTGCCACCTTGGCTGCGGAACCAGTCAGCGAAGCTAATTTTATCCAAATCGCGAATAGTTTTCATTGCCCCGTCAAAGTCTATCAAACCCCGGACGATGGGGCTAGTTCCCAGGGCGATCGCATTTTGAATTTTGTCTTGTACAGATAGCTGGGATGTAGTAAAAAACGCCTTCAATCCGTGCAAAGGAGCACCCACGGGAAAGCGAAAATCCAAAGAACCGATTTCGCCGCCTCGATTGATAAAAGTGTGGACGTGTTCTTTGAGGAGCAAATCGTCAAAAGCCCCCACTTTTTTCATGAGGGCAAATAAGTTATAATAGCAGCCGAAGAAGACGTGCAAACCCATTTCAACGTGATTGCCGTCTGGATCTACCCAACTGCCAACTTTGCCGCCGACAAAGGGCCGGGATTCAAAAATTTCTACTTCGTGGCCAGCATCTACTAAATCGACTGCTGTGGTCATTCCAGCCAGTCCCGCACCTGCGATCGCAACCCGCATTTTACCTATCCTTTACAGTATTTTTACAAATTGTAACAAAATTTAGAATTTCCGAAACATTCAAAGTTCATAAATGCCGATCGACACTTGTATAGCCCTCTGAATTCTTGCTAGAACATCGGCACTAATGTGACCGTAAGGGCCTTGTTCTAGGAATGTCTGCCGCAAAGCAGAAACGTTTTCACATACAGCTAGAGAATCAGCTTGCAATCCTCCCTCACCCGCAGGAATCAAGACACGAGTAGGATTTTCTACTCCTGCAAGGTTACTTGTGAAAGGAACAACAATTACAGAATCGGTCAACTCATTGCGGATATCGGGAGAAACCACAACTACAGGTCTTTTTTTGGTATCTCCTAACTGACGCAAAGCTCTTGAAAGGTAAATCTCACCTTGGCGGGGATAAGTTTTCGCTGTTGAGTTAGAGTCCATCACCGATCCATGCTTCTTCTATCTGTTCCTCTACAAAATTAAACCACTCTTTTTCATCCTCAATATCTTCTTGGCTGCGGTTTTGATAAAAATTCCGCAACTTATCTTCTATTTGCTTAGCGTACCAGAGACGGAGAGCTTGTTCGATCGCCTCCGTCCAATTATCAGTAAGCTGGTCTATTTTATCAGCTAATTCACCATCAAGTGAGACTAACACTTCTCGCTTTTGAGTAGAATTTGACATAATCATTCTCCTGAATAATTTAAAAACTACTGTGCGCTGCGGCGCACCTTACAAATTACTTTGACCTCTTCCTTCTCACAACAGTAAACAGTCAACAGTCAACAGTCAACTAACTTTAAAACATCGGCATCAACTGAAGCGGCCCAATTCCCAACTCTTTAGCAGAAACCCAGCGCACCTCAAGCAAAGCAACCATATCCTTAAACTGAGGCTGACCGCGAGAAGCACCCATCAACCCTTTAGCAATAATCAAACCGCACCAACCGTTCGTTAATTTACAGCGGCGATCCCACTTTTGGCGAGCTTCCTGATGCACCGGATCGTTTTCATTAAACTCCCCAAACAAATACAGATCCCCATTTTTAGTTTGCAAAATACCCAAGTCGTATTGCTCATCCTGAAAAGGATTTTCGCCCGGATTAAAACCAATTGCCTTCACCCCTCCAGCTTCTTTCAAATCCTGGATCATCGTTTTCGCCTTCGGATGAGAAGTTTGGATCATCACCACCGGTAAACCATCTCCGGCGGTATTAATATCACTTTCTGCACCTTGGTGAAACTGGACACTTGCCCGCAGGAACTCTACGGTTTCCCAAGGTACGGCGCCGAGACTCAAAAATGAATTTTGCGGCACCAAATCGTCCCGCAGCAGTGGCATTTCAAATTCATCATCATCGTCATCGTCGTCGTCATCACCGAGCATCTGTAATAATTCGTCGGACACATCGGGCATTGTCGAAACTTTAACGGATACCTGTTGAATTTCTCCGTCAGACTGCGGAACCGGGATGCGGTAGCGACTGTTGAGATTGGGAAACGTCTCTGCTCCCAATTTCCGGCGGCCGTTGCGGAAAAAGCGGTGAAATGCTTCGAGAGCAACTAACATCGTGAGGGCTTCTTCTTCGTAAAGAATCGATCGCAATCCTTCTAAAGGATGCAGGTTGCCAAAATTTGGTTCAATTTCCGATGGAGGCAAATCGGCTAAATCAATTTCTTCTTCGTCGTCCTCATCAATATCTGTGGAACTTTCAAAGGTGAGAAACAAACAGTCTTGCCCTAAAAAAGCCTGTTCTAAATCTTCAAAAGATTCATCGTTGACGACTCGTTCTCGAAACCGCTTCAAGGATTCTAGAGAGCGGTACAGTAAAACTCCGTAATCCATTCTGCCTTGCCCCAATACGGACACGTAGAGGCTGGCGACATCCCACTGATTGATTTCAATAGATATAATTTGGTGTTCGCTCAAAGTCCGCCACGGAGCATCTTGCCAAATTTGAGCAGCTTTTTCCATTAAAACTTCAGCATACTGAGGGGGCAACTCAGGAGGTCTGTTGATCGCGACCTCTTCCATGCCGCGAAATATTTCGTCAATTAAGGGCAATTCCGGCACGTAGTCAATGGAAATGCTTAAATCTTGAAGTACGCCCCGCAGATAAAATTGAATTTCTCGGTTTTTGACTACTATTTTTTGGGGCCGACCTGCGGGGGCCGGACTTTGGGGATGTTCCATTGCCCGTAGCAGGGCCCGGACGATCGCCTCTGGGCCGGCATCTGGGCCTACCATGTCCATAGCCCTCACGACGCCTTCGGAGCCATCGACCCAGAGAATGCACTCGCCACCAGCTTCGAGAACGTCATCGTCATCTATCATCAGGTGCGAGTCAGCATTAGATAAGGGTCGGCGATCGCCCTCCCACACGCTGGGAATTTGAGGTAAGTTTTGTAGCCGACGAAGAGTAGTGCGATTCAGCGCTGCCATAGAGTAAGCCCGTTGGGTGAAGCATTGTTGCGGTGCCGGTAGCCGGTCAACCGCTGCTTATCAATCATAAACCCTATAGGGGGAGAGGACATCGAGCTTGGGAACGAGGCCCCACGGGAATTAAAAATTAGAAGCTAAAAATTCTGCCTTCAGCATCTAACCCAAGGCCTTCTGGCGAATGCCTGTACAATGGAGGCATAAGATTAAACTCTTAGCATTAGACAATCTCAGGAGTTCGGCAAATTATGACTCAAGCCACTTCACAAAAGCGTGGAATTCAAATGACGGACTCTGCTGTCCGTCAAGTTTTAGCTCTGAGAGAGAAGCAAGGTAAAGACCTCTGCTTGCGGGTAGGGGTGCGCCAGGGCGGCTGCTCTGGTATGTCTTACGTGATGGATTTCGCAGATCCCAGCACTGTGAAATCCGACGATGAAGTGTTCGACTACGACGGTTTTCAGGTAGTTTGCGATCGCAAGAGCATTCTTTATCTCTACGGTTTGGTTCTCGACTTCAGCGATGCTATGATCGGGGGCGGCTTTCAGTTTACTAACCCCAACGCAACTCAAACTTGCGGCTGTGGCAGTTCTTTTTCTACATAAATTGGAAAATAGAGCATTGGGGATTGGTAATTGCTAATTGCTGAGAATGCCTCGGACTGCCTTGTTGCGTCCCGCACCCCATGCTCTTTTCCATCTAAAATCTCAAATCCCAAATCTAAAATCGAATGACCCCTGAAGAATTGTTTAAAGACGGTTTCGATCGCTACCAAGCTGGCGAAGCCCCGGCTCATCTGATCCCCGTGTTTAAAGAAGTGTGCGAGAAAGCTCCCAAAAATGGCAATGCCTGGGCTAGCCTCGCGTGGCTCTACCTGTTAGAAAATAAAGCTGCATCGGCTCAAAAGGCAGCGAAAACAGCCGTTAAATTGAACCCTCACGACCCCCAAGCTCGCATCAACCTAGCAGTAGCAATCCTCGAACTCAAAGAAAAAGGAGTGCGCCCCCATGTAGAAGTGGCTCAGCAACTCCTGATGGCTTCCGAAGAGTTGCTCGACGAAGTTAAAAAAAATTTTGAAGAAGGATTAAAGAGAAAACCCGACTGGAAGAGTCTCGCCCGCGTTAAACAGTGGCTTCTGGAGCCGTAACCGCGCAAACAAGTCGATTTTGAGGCGGGGATCGACGAAAGTGGCTTTGCGGTTTATTACGATGTCGTAATAAATCAATAAATAACTTTATGGAAAACTCAGAAAGTCAGTGCTAGTATTTGAAAACTTAGACGATTCACAAATCCGCTCAGCGGTTTTCAGATTTTACTACGATAATACTAGGAGTTGTAAAAACATGAGCAATGACAGCCACGTTAACATCAAACCAGCAACCCGCAACCACAAAGGTTTCTTTATTCAGCCCGCTTCTTACAAATTGATGAGCATCGATAAATCCGGCTGGGCGTTGATTTGTATGGACAAAGCAGTTTGTCACTATGTAGATCCTGATGATTTGCAATTGCCGAATAAATCGGGAATGTCTGAAGGTTAATTCTGAAGTTTTGAGAGACTTTAAGATGCTTTATTTGAGTAGCTGCCCTCCATTGAGGGCAGCATCTTTTTTTGGTCAGGAAAAAGTCCGGTAACAAAGCCGTGTACGGATTTAAGGGATAGAAGGAATTAAGGAAGAATTGCCGATTACAAATTAGCGATTACAAATTCCCTAATTGTTAGATTTGAAGGCAAAAAGCATCTCCAACTCAGCAGTTGTCGGTTGTGTCGAAGCTGTGGCTACGCTAACTCCTCGGAGAGAATTCAGCAATTCAGCGACCGGCGGCGAAACTAAATTTGGCTGTACTGCGAGCAAATATTGGTTAGCCCAAGACATGGTTTTTTCCATATCTATATAAAAGTAACCTTGGTTGGCTTGCGGTAAAGAAGTAGCGATCGCCTGAAAACTCGGACTGCTGCTTAGCGGTTGCGGTGGCATCGAAGTAATCACATCGACTAAAGGGCCGCCGAAAGCAACAAACACAGAATTTTCATTCAGCCAACCGTGTCCGAATAAAGTGCCTTGCTGGGGTATTTGCCACTCCGTAACTTCTTTGCCTTGAACTTGTCTGGGGGCGACACTGACTGTAGGATTGCTTTTGGCGATCGCATCGAGTTTTTTCAGAGTTGCTTCCGCGGCCGGGCGATCGCTCGTTTCAAAAATCATCGCCGCCCCCATCCCCAACTGAGACAAAATGCCTTGATTGGAACCGATCGCCCCGATCGCAAATTCCCCATTCATCCAACCAAAAACATCCCGATCCGCATCCAAATCCAACCGCTTAAAACTATCCCTCACCTGCTGAACTCCCCTGTCAACTTCCGGGCTATCTTTTGCCTCAGCGGTTGCTTGCGACCAAATTTTATCGATTCCCTTGCCGCCGACTAAAGCAATAGTTTCATCCGGAAATCTGGGCAACAATTTCGATGCAAATTGTGGATTTTGCTGGACGAGTTTAGGGTCTAACTGAGCAATAGTTTTTACCCTCAATCCCTCACTATCCGCCCCAATTCCCGCAACCAAAGACTTGACTTGTTTGAACTGCGAAAACACTGTCCAAGGCAACTGGATATCTGCGGGCAAATTAGCTTTCAATTGCTCAATTGCCGCCGGATAGTCAGCAATATAAACAGTTGCGATCGGATTCTTGACACCAGCACTCTCTGCAAAAAACTTAGTTGTGCTCTGCTGGGTGGCGAGGGAGGGTTCTCCTTTAAAAGTATCGATCGCCAATTCCACAGGCTTTTTCAAAGGAGCCATCACTAATTGGTCGTTCAGCAAAGCCACACTGTAGCGCTTGCCAGTTGGCTCTGCAATCTCATAAAGTTTAACTCCCTTATACTCGGTTTCTTGAGTAGTTGCACCGGGCTGAGATTTTAATTTATTAGCAAAATTCCAAGCGCTAATTTTATTTTTCACACTGACTATTACCAGCAGTTTTGGAGGCTCTGTATTTGCCGCAGTATCAGGGGGCAGCAAAGCGACCATCACCCCCCCCAGCCAAGGCTTTAAGTCCCTGTCAAAGTCGATTTGAGTGCCTGCCAAGCTTTGTTCTTGAAAGGCCTTCAAACCCTGACCGACCAACTTTTGAGCCCCAGGGGTGCCAAATCGCTGCAACTTTGACAGCGCTTGGGGATTGGGGGAGATAAACGCGGCCATCATTGCTTCGTCGGGCACAACTTTGGCGCTGTCTTGAGGGTTGGATACTTGTTGGCCCAAACCCTGGAAGTAAAAGTAGACCCCAGCGCTACCTGCTGCGGCGATGGAGGCAGCAATTAGAAGCTTTGATTTTTTTGCAGGCATGGTTTGTGTTCCTCGTGTCCCATATCAGTTTAATCAAAATACAGAAAGCTTGTGGGGAGGCGATCGAGGCTGCTCTTTATTTTTGTATAATTCAAAACAAGTTTGGACGATCGTCTAAACTACTGTTGATGTGCATTGCGGGTAAAAAATGAAAGTAGCGATCGCGGGAGCAACGGGATTTGTAGGTAGCCGACTGGTGGAAAAGCTGCAAGCTGCGGGACATCAAGTTGTGGTTTTGAGCAGGGATGCGGCGAAGGCTGGGCGAGTTTTTCCGGCTTCAGCTTATCCGAATTTGCAAGTTGTCGCCTATACTCCTGCCGAGTCTGGTGATTGGCAAAAGTCGATCGCGGGCTGCGACGCTGTTGTCAATTTAGCAGGAGTTCCGATTGCGGAGGAAAGGTGGACGGAGGCGCGCCAGCAAGCAATTCTGGACAGTCGCAAACTGACGACGGCAAAATTGGTCGAGGCGATCGTCAATGCTAATCCTAGACCATCTGTGTTGGTTAGCGCATCGGCGATCGGCTATTACGGAACCAGCGAAACCGCTGAGTTTGACGAAACTAGCCCTGCGGGAAACGATTTTTTAGCAGCAGTGTGCAAAGACTGGGAAGCAGCCGCCCAACCTGCAAAAAATGCGGGAACGCGGCTAGCAATTTTGCGGTTGGGGATAGTTTTGGGAATGGGAGGCGCGTTGGCAAAAATGCTGCCACCTTTTAAACTATTTGCAGGCGGGCCGATTGGGACAGGAAAACAGTGGTTTTCTTGGGTTCATCGCGAGGATGTGGTTGATTTAATTTTGTACGCTTTGCAAAATTCGCAAGTTGAAGGCGTTTTGAATGCGACAGCACCGAATCCGGTGCGGATGAATGAATTGTGTCAAACTTTAGGGGAAGTTTTAAAGCGGCCTTCTTGGTTGCCGGTGCCAGGTTTTGCTTTAGAAATGCTTTTGGGAGACGGGGCAAAACTTGTTCTGGAAGGGCAGAAAGTGTTGCCGAAACAAACTTTAGCTAGTGGTTTTCAATATCAATATCCGACGCTGAAATTAGCACTGGCAGAGATTTTAGCAGGTAATTAAATCCTTCGTCCCTAGGGGCAGAACCTGCCGAATATTAGTTCGATACTCATAGCGGTAAGGTGCGCAGTGCGCACCCTACAGATATAAATTCTACGTCCAGGACTGTTTACCAGAGTCAGCCTCAGTTATCTTATCTTTTCTTTTTTCTCTTCCTCTGCGTTCTCTGCGCCCTCTGCGGTTCATTAAAAAAGAAAAAATTTATGAACAAAGAAGAAGTGGCAGCCACCTTTAAAATTCCCGCACAGCTTCCGTCTCCGGCGCCGAAAAGTTGCTGAAGCAGACTATGATGCGATTTTTGCTAGTCGCGATTCCCTTGGGGATAGCTTCGCTTCACGCATTGTTCTCCCGAACGATATTCAAGCAAACCAGTATGGGATAAGATTTCCTGTTATTGTTGACGGCACTACTATTAAGTTCGAGATGGTTTGTGAAGGGCGAATTGAGTTTGGCGAACCCAATTATCCAAGTTGGTCGCCTGTTCCTTGCTTGAATCAAATTGATAGTATAGCAGAAAAGTTGTTGGCAAATGCGGATCGATGGCCGAGCGATCGGGTAAATTCGAGAGATTTAATCGACTTGGCAATGCTCAGGTTGGCGACTCCGATTCCCCAAGAGGCGATCGACAAAGCTGAAGCAGCTTATCAAGTTATGGAACCGCTCGATCGAGCGATTCAGTATTTCCAAAATCGTCCCGATTATCGGGAAAAATGCTATGAGGTTTTGAGTATCGCACAGCCAAATAAAGTTATTGACGGTATCGATTTACTAGCTAAAGATTTAGGGAGGGAAATAACAGCCAGGACATTTAGCGAGACTATAAAAAATGTTGATTAATAAGTGGTCAGTTTCTAGGCGAAACTGACCACTTATTACCCACAGTCAGGACACGGCAGTGCCGTTTCCCTACAATTAATCGGGCGATGGTTACATCTCTGATGGAGTGTTCGTGATTATTTTGGGGTAGGGAAACGGCATTGCCGTGTCCGACCTTGCCGTGTTGTCGATGGTTATATCCGATCGCACTCAGAGGGCAATTTCATCATCGAATCCGGTTGATTTTACCAGTTATATCAATTCCGCGCTTCATCGTCTTGGTAGAATCGAGAAGGGCAGTGAACAGTCAACCATCATTCTGTTTTTCGACTGACAGTCAAGAGTGAACAGTCAACAGTTATTCCGGTGCAACCGGAATTGATCTCACTTATTTCTCAGCAAGAATCCCGTAAATTTCCCGTTTAACTTGTTCTAAAAGCTCGCGCACCCGATTGATTCGCTCAACATTGCCACTGCGAGCAACTTGCATCACAGCAGCAGCTAATTCTGTTGTCACATTCCGCAACTCAATAAACTCTTGGGGCTTACCCATCATTACGGTTTTGAAGGCATCCCAAGGAGAGCCTGAATTTTCCTGTTGGGCACGCTCAGCCAAGAGTTGTCTGCCCTCATCAGTAATCGTGTAAATCTTCTTACCGCCTTCCTGTGTGCTGCTTAGATAACCACCGTCCTCCAGCATCTGGAGTGTTGGATATACTGAGCCGGGACTGAGACGACGGAAACCGCTATTGTGGGTTTCCATTTTTTTGATCAAATCGTAACCATGAGCGGGGTGTTCGGATAACAATTCCAGCAGGATGAACTTGATGTCACCCCGACGAGTCCGGTGTTCATCTCCCCACCCGCGACCAAATACTTCATCGCCAAAGTGCTTGCCGTGATGCCCGCGATGAGGCGTGCCACGATCCTTGCCGTGCTCAAACCAATGACTGATAAACGATAGATCCTCTTCACTGACTCCTGCCGATACAAGCGCCGGAAAGTGGAAACGAAAGCGTCTAAACATATGTGAATCCAAAATCAACTTTCTCTAATATACGACATATCGCGATATATCGGTATTGTTCAAAATTAAGATTTGTAAAGATATGCTGTGCTTCTGTTTTAATGTGCTCCCCCTGCACTAGATCGCACTGCTACGAGTCAGGCGACGGATTTGGGCCTTAAATACGGCAAATCCGATCGCGGCGATCGTCAAAAACCCTCCGACGATCGCATAGACTGCACCCAAGCCTACTGCCTTTGTCAACGGCCCAGTCACGATCGGAGATAAAAATTGTCCCAGAAACATCGCCGTAGACAAACCTCCCAGCGCACGTCCCCTCACCGCTTCCGGCACAGCGGCACTCAGCCAAACCGTCATGTTAGGGATCAAAATTCCCAGTCCCATCCCGGAAATAGCCAACCCAGTCAATACCTGCGCCCAGTTGGCGGATTGACCGATTAACAGATAGCCGATGCCCATCAACCCAAAAATTAAGGGCAGAAACGTGACAAACTCCATGCGCTGTTTGAATTTGCCATAGGTGAGGGATGCGATCGCACTGAATAGCGTACAAATTGCGATCGCCATCCCACTTTGTGAGGGGGAAGCCTGGACCAAAGTTTCCAAGAAAAAGGGCAATTGAACGGGAATCATATAAAAGGCAACTTGACTCAGCGTCGTCAACCCGTAAACAATCCCCAGAACCCCTACAGGCATGGACTTCGGCGGTGCCTCTGCAGTAGGCGCTTCTACTCCTGGGATACTAGCATCAGTCCGATTTGGTTCTAAAATAAACACCAGGATAAGTGGCACAATCAACCAGGCAAATAGGTAAATCACAAAAGGATAGCGCCAGTTTTGCTGTGCAAGTATTCCCCCAAAAGTCAGAAACAGCACGCCGCCCAAACCCATAAATCCCGCTTGCAATCCCATAAATGCTGCACGGGCGGGGCCCCTATAGTAGTCGGCAATTAAGGTGGTGGCTGTCACCATCACGCCTGCTACTGCCAAACCCAGAACAGCACGGCCCGCCAGAATTGCCGTCAAGCTATCCAAATAGAGTCCCGAACTGCCTGCTAACCCGTATAACAGGGTGGCGATCAGTAACAAGGGTTTGCGGCCAAAGCGATCGACAATTAACCCGGCAATGGGCGAACCAATCACAATAAATAGGGCGGGCAGGGTGATGATTAGTTTAACTAAAGTGGTGCGAGTATCGACATCGGCGATCGCGCTTTCAAAATGTTGTTTCATTGCCGGCAGTGCGGGAGAAACCGTGGCACCGGCCATCACTGTGAGGCTGCTGGCGAACAACAGGGTCATTTTGGTTGCCCAAGATTGTGGATTTTGCTGTGGGTGCGATCGGGGATTTGGGGGTGAATGTGACATCAGCTTTACTCGCTATTTCTCATCTCAATCTATCTCAAAATCTCAGTGCAGTTAACTTCATCGCCCCTCTGTACTGTAGCCAGCCGAATTTAGGCTAAATTTGCATAAACATCAAAATTTTTCATGATACCTTGTATTAAGACTTATAAACGTCAGTATCAATAGACTTCTCCGGAATCATTGTTGACTGTTGACTGTTGACTGTTGACTGATGACTCGGGGTCAAAAAAATGAAAATCCGCTCGTTCCCAGGCTCTGCCTGGTAACGCATATCCAGAGGCTCTGCCTCGCTCCTTCAAACAAATCATCCGACTCAAAAATCAATCAAATCAACTGGCAACAATCCATCCTGACCCATATAATTTCGATAACTAGAATATCTCCAACAAGCCGGATCGTCAACATAGCCGCGCCTAACAGGATTATTGTGGATATACTCCAATTTTTGCAACAGCATTGCCTCATCCAAAATAGCTTGCGGGTGGAACCCTTCTTGCCATAGCTGATATTTTTGGTCTTTTTTGTGTAGCTTTTTATAGAATGCGAGTTGATCGAGGATGTTGGTAACTTGATTTTTTTCAAGCAAGTCAATTATGGAGCGAGCTGTAAATGATTTAAAATTTCTCATTTGTGTTGACAATTCAGAAGAAGTTACGATTAAGTGCAAGTGATTTTCCATCAGGACGTAACCGTGTAAGGCTAAACGCTTCTCCCGTTGCATAAAACTTAAGGAATCTAAGACTATTTGTGCTATTTCTGCTTGACAGAAGACAGGAATCCAGTTGATAATTGTAGAGGTGACAAAGTGCGGTTGGTTGTCGGAATATATTACTTTGTATCTACTTCTTCCCATTGGGGCGATCGAGGGTTTGTTGGTGGTTTAGGGCGAGGCGGAGCCTCTGGATATGCGTTACCAGGCAGAGCCTGGGAACGAGGGATTTCCTGTTTAAATTCTCGCACGATCGTAATAATGGTGTCAATATAAAAATATTAATACTCATCTACAAACTGCTCGTGAACCCACAGAAATTCGCGGCGTCTGTTCTGCACCCGCACCAAGCCACCAAAACCAGGATCTTTTGCTTCTAGCAGGGCGTGTAATTCTCGCAAAATCGAGCCTTGGGCGCGGATGGCTGCTTCGCCCTGTTGCCAATCAGGGGCATCACTTTCGGTAGACAAATTAGTCGCTAAATCGCTTCCTTTCAAGGTAGACTCGATGCTTTTTTGTCCTAAATCGAGTTCCTCTTCAATCCCTTTGTAGGTGGCTTCATCTAGCATTAGCTTGGTTGCTGAGGCTGCGACAGGTAAGACTAGACTCAGAGTTCCGGTCAAGATTTTGAGATAGGGGGCTGCTTTGGTAAACCACTCGCGCGACACTTCCAATTCATAAACTCCCTTCTTCTTGTCGTTAGGATTTAAGGCTGGAAGCGGTTGACGAGAGTGTTCGCACCAGAGGGTAATTTGCAATTTTGTACTTATCCATTTTGGGCGATCGAAAAACTTTGGATCTACGGGCTTGAAACTGAACAGGCGCGGGCCATCTTTCGCTTCATCGGTCAGCATTTGCATTAGCGACGCAAATTCCTCATCGACTTTGCTGAGAATGATCCGCTGATCCTGAGACAATGACTCAAAACGTTCTTGACCTCGACGATCGAAAATCACTAAATCTTCGTGGACGATTTTTAGCTCGTCTTTGACAATATTTCGGAACTGCTGAATGCCGATTTCTTGCGATGGGGGTTGAGCAGTCGGCGCGTTATTCAGCAGACAATCGATGTTTTGCCATTCACCACAGCCTGAAATGGGACATGGATACTCATGACGATTCTTTTTTTTGCTCTCAATTAGTTTCTCAACCTCAAATAGCCCGTTTCCCGGCGCATTCTTACCGCAAGGCGCAATGCAGGGAACCATCACATTACATCGCAATCCTTCCCAGAAATTCTCGACTAGCCATTTAATTTCTTCCGTGAGATAAGACAAAAACCGTTCTGGATAAGCTGCCCGCACGGTAATTTTTACATCAGTGTTAACATATTCCAGCAATGCCCGACCGTTGTAGTCGTTGTCAAGCATCAAACCCCGTTGCCAATGGATACTTTTTTCGTAATTGCAGCGCCCCAGTGAGTATTTGTGCAAGCGCACAATCAACTTGTAAAACAATCCTTCTGCTACTGCAAGTTGTCCTCGATCGTCCACAATCCGGCAGATTTGCACTTGTTGTCTGTCTCCGGCTTCCGGTTGCTCTCCCCAATTGGGCAATTCGGGGCGTGTATCGCGTACAAGTTGAGCAATCAAGCTGGTATTGCTGGGTTTAGCTGGGTCGAGCACCACCCGGTAGGACAAATCGAAGCGTTCCATCAGCTTGAGAAAGATGGGATGTAGTTCTTGCGGGTAGCCACCCTCACCTGGAAACGGGGGATTACTCCATAATTCGCCCAGATGCTCAAAATCTACTAAACCGTTGCGGCGGCGGGTTGTTTCATCATCGAGTACGAAGCTAATTGCCTTTGCTAGCCAGTCGGGTTTGAGGATGACGATATCGCGCAGTATTGGATCGTAATCGTAATGGATCAAATACCCCAACCTATGGGAAATGCGAAGGAAAAGTTCTGCTTGTTCCTTATCGATTCCGTGTCGATGGCAGATGGCAAGGACATCATTGTAGGGCAGATAGGCTTTGTCGTTTGTCTGCAAGATTTCCCGCACTCGCTGCCACTTGGCGGGAACGGAACGTCCCATTTCGGGAAGAGATGCGGCGACACTAGCAATAGCTTTTTTTAATTCTGCCAGCCCGGTGCAGGAGTTCTGTGCGTCAGGTTTGCTGTCTATACGGAAGAAGTCAAGCACCATATCGCTGCCGAATCGATCCTGAATTTCCTGTCTGTCAATGTCGGGTTGTCGCTGTCCGGGGCCGCCGTGGGTGGCGACTACTAGCACCTTGGCATCCGGTGCGCGATGCTCAATCAAGGTAATCCACTCTTTGACAAAGCCCTGCTGGGGGCCTTCTCGCGGCTTCCACACCACCAGATACACGGCTGGTGCACTGAAAAACAACTGGTGCGTGGGTCGATAAACCGGTTGACCGCCAAAATCCCAACCATTGAGTGATATCTCTGTGCCACTGTCGGGATGGGTGACGATAACTGGCTTAATTTCAATGCCGTGAGTGGTGGGAAGACTTTCTAGCCATTCATCCTCCCGCAATGCCCGCAACAGACAACTCTTGCCTACCTCACCTTCACCGATCAAAATCAGTTTGGCTTCATTCAGGGTGATTTGTGCTTGTGCTTTTGCCCGCAGGTATTGCAAGACGGCTTTAGTGCCTTGCTTATAGGCAGCAGCGAGGTCTGGATTGAGAGGGTTGTTGCTGAGGTAAAGCCGTGGCAACGTGGTGAGGGATGCGATCGCCTCGGGCAGTTCCCTCAGTTGGTTATTGCTGAGGTTAAGCTGCTGCAACTGTCTGAGAGAGGCGATCGCCTCTGGCAGTTCCCTCAGTTTGTTGTTTTTGAGGTTAAGCAGTTGCAACTGGGTGAGCGATGCCATCGCTTCCGGTAGTTCTGTGAGTTGGTTGTTGTGGAGGTAAAGCGTTTGCAACTGTGTGAGGGAGGCGATCGCCTCTGGCAGTTCCCTCAGTTGGTTGTTGTGGAGGTTAAGCAATCGCAACTGGGTGAGGAATGCGATCGTTTCTGGCAGTTTCGTCAGTTGGTTGTTTTGGACGTAAAGCTGTTGCAACTGGGTGAGGGATGCGATCGTTTCTGGCAGCTTCGTCAGTTGGTTGTTGAAGAGGTTAAGCAATCGCAACTCGGTGAGGGATGCGATCGACTCTGGCACTTCTGTCAGTTCCATGTAGCTAAGATCGAGTGTTCTTGCTCCCTCTCGTCGTGCCTCTTCAATGCGCTGCTGTGCTTCCCGATAAGCCTCAGTTTCTAACATTGCCAATTCCTTGTTTTGATTTTTGTATATAAGTACGATCGCCTTTTGAGATGAAAGGGCGATCGCCAGACATGATTTGATTTTGAATATTGCTTAATCTCACTTCAAAATAACATCAATATTTTGTCGATCGTGAGGTTTGAGTAAAGGAGAGAAAGGAGGGTTTGTTAGAGGGTTAAGGCGAGGCAGAGCCTCTGGGAATGCGTTACCAGGCAGAGCCTGGGAACGAGCTAAACCTGGTTTTTGACTCCCCGCCCAAGCATCCTAAAAACCGGGTTTCTACGATTATTCTGGCATCTTCACGCCCGATTTTGTTAAGAAACCGGGTTTCTGAGCCCTGCGCGATCGTGAGCTTTGAGCAAACTCGCCGGATCGGGCCCAGCGGGGATAATGCAGCCGGGATTCAGCGGGAACAAATTGCCGTAATAATCGCGCTTCACAGCCTCCAAATCGCAAGTGCCAGCAACTCCCGGTAACTGGTACAAATCGCGCAGATAAGCTCCCAAATGCTCGTAATCTTGAATGCGGCGCACATTGCATTTGAATAAGCTGTAGTAAACGGCATCAAAACGGAATAGAGTAGTAAAAAGCCGCACGTCTGCTAATGTCACCCGATCGCCACATAGGTAACGACTCCTCAAGAGCGATCGATCTATCTCGTCTAAAACAGCAAACAATTCACTGCAAGCCGAGTCATAAGCAGCTTGAGATTGCGCGAAACCGCAGCGATAAACACCGTTATTCACCGATTGGTAAATCTTCTCATTCCACTCGTCAATTTGCGATCGCAAATCCAGAGGATAAAGATCCATTTGAGGATTGCTAGCAAACTCGTTAAACTCCGAGTTTAGCATCACAATAATTTCCGAACTCTCGTTATTGACGATCGTCTTTTTCGAGTCATCCCACAGCACCGGCACCGTACACCGCCCCTGATAGCCCGGTAAAGCCAACTGGTAAAGTTCCGGCATCGTGTTGCAGCCAAAAGTCTCCGACTCCATCACCCACATTCCCCCTTCCGAGGGATAGACAATAGACACCGATATCGCATCTTCAAGCCCTTTGAGCGCCCTCGTCACCAGAGTGCGGTGCGCCCAAGGGCATCCCGTACCCACGAAGAGGCGATACCGTCCCGCAGCGGGTTGGTGAAGGTTGTCTGGTGCTGTGCTGACAAAGTTGCGGAAACTGCTGCTGGGGCGAATGTATGCTCCGGTGCGATCGGGCGGCGCTAGTTTTGACATCATTAATTGCCACATTGATGTCCAGACAAATTTGCCGAGCTTGACTGTTACCGATGAAGGGAGCGATTTGTTTTTCACAATGCGATTAAAAGAGGTTTGCTAAACATAATCAGCTTATTTTAACTCACCTTGCGAAGTTTCTTCCCTCGTCCCCAGGCTCTGCCTGGGAACGCATATCCCGAGGCTCTGCCTCGCTCTGTTCCCTCACCTGAGAACGACTTTTCTAGTATCTGCCAGAGGCTATATCAGCATAAGCTCGATCGATCAATCGGCGAGCAACCGTCTGAATTCCCGTATGTTCGTAATAATTGGTAGTCATGTCTAAAAACGCGGCGACATAATCCAATTTGTCATCGGTAACATCAATATATTGCTTGAGATGGCCTAAAACTATGGCGGGAGTTAAGCCCCGAGACTGCACTAAATTGTTCATCCAACCTTGCGCTGAGGCGAAAGTTGCTGTCACAAATCCGAACTTTTGTGAATTATTTGCGCCGGGAATTAGGTTGCTGATATTTTGGAATGTTGAGTTTTGCTGCAAGGTTGAAGGATTCAATCCGCCTATGGTATTTTGTGCTACTCGAAGGAAGTCCGGGCCAAGGGGAATTAAACCGTCAGCACACACTAATGCAGCCATCCGCATCAGAGATTCGCCTTTGTAATTTGATAAATAATTACCAAAGCTTCCCACATTGTCAAGGGAAATATTGTTAAGTTTGCAGAAGGCAATTAGCTCGATCGCCACTTTGACGCACAAGTCGATCGTTTGAGTTGTGTCAGCTTTGGGAGTGAGGCGGTTCAGAAAGGAAAGAAAGCCGATGTTTTCGCCGATTTTACTGGCCATAGCCGTTGCACCTAACGCACTGTCGGCGCTGTCTGCTAACTGGTAAAGCTTGACTACGCCTTGATATGGCTCGTTGGGGTTAGCGTAAAGCTCGATCGCGCGATCGCGAATTTTCCCCACTAATTTGCGCTTTGTTTCCCCTGTCACCGCTTCAATAGTATTATCAAAACCCGTGAGATTGTTCCACTCCCCCGGAACCACAAAATCGAGAGATTTGAGCATCATCACAGTGACGCCACCAGACGGCAAATTGTCAACAAATTCCACAATAGATTTGCTCATCACAAACTCCTGAATAGCCAGATTTAAAGTGTTCTTCCAAATACTCCAGCTTCGGAAAATCCGATTCCAGATTCCCGGTTAATTCCCCAGCACTAAGTAGGTAAGCGCGAATAAATATTACACGACCAGATCCAGTTTTGCAATCCTCTGATCTTTTCTCTCTTCTCTAACTCTGCGTTCTCTGCGATCTCTGCGGTTCATTAAAAAAAATCTTTTCCCCAAAACATTTGCATTTCACTCGCCCTCACCAAGTTAAGTTTCATTAGATCGATTGACTCAAAATCCTCGCACTGTGTTAAAATAGATGGCGCAAAATAGAAACACATAAAATATGACGGTTGCAGTTAACAAAACTCCGGGATTAGCTTCGCGTTTAGTAAATAGCGTCCTTTCCATCAAACCTTTGGCTAATCTAGCCAAGCACCAAGCGCGGGAAATGATGATAACAAGAGCAGAAAAAATCGGAGTGCATTGGCGACAAGAAGCCCAAGCACTTTTAGCTCGAAATTGGGATGCAGAATTGCTCAGCGTCCAAAATCCCGATCTTGTTTACCCGAAATATTATCTAACTTCATTTCACGCTTACGAACAAGGTAATATGAGCTGGGAAGCTGCTACAGAAGTAGAAGTTGCCGCCCGTACTGTTCACGCGGGAATTTGGCCGGAAGCGGGTGCAGAAGGCGATGCAAAACTCCGCGCCAGCTATCACGAAGTCATCAAATCTCAAATTGCTTCTTCGCCGCGAGATATTGTTGATTTGGGATGCAGTGTGGGAATGAGTACGTTTGCTCTTGGGGATGTTTACCCGGAAGCGAAGATGACTGGGGTGGAGTTGTCGCCTTATTTTTTAGCAGTTGCTAAGTACCGTTCTCAACAGCGAAAATCTGAATCTTTAAATCAAAAATCTCCGAGTTGGGTTCACGCTGCTGCTGAATCTACTGGTTTACCGGCGGCTGCTTTTGATTTAGTTTCTATTTGTTTAGTTTGTCACGAGTTGCCGCAGAAAGCTACTAGAGAAGTGTTCCGGGAAGCGAGGCGTTTGCTGCGTGTTGGCGGACATTTGACAATTATGGATATGAATCCTCGGTCGGAAGTTTATGCCAAAATGCCTCCTTATATTTTGACTTTGCTCAAGAGTACGGAGCCTTATTTGGATCAGTATTTTGCGTTGGATATCGAGCAAGCTTTAGTTGATTCTGGTTTTGCCCAGCCGACAATCACTTGCAATACAGTCCGACACCGGACTATTGTTGCTGAGGCAATAAATAGTCCGGTTTGATGTTTTAAAAATGTTGGCGGTCTAATAAACTTAAAAAGTGTATTAGACCGCAACAGCGGTACAATTAATAGTTGGCCTGCTTCATCCTATGGCTGAGGAACTTCCAGTAAAGCTATGTATCAGTCTCCGAGGCTCATCAGGAAGCAGTAAAGCGATCGCATATCTAATTGGTCTTGAGGAGTTACAATTAATTATAAATTAACAGGTTACTGCAAATGTCTGACTTGTCGAGCATTGAAAAAGTAAAACTTGGAAAAATTTTTGAGATGGAAGGTGGTTATGTTCTTGATTTCTCAAACATAACTTTCCAGGAATTCATAATTGAAAATACAAACATTGACATATCTGACGGCAAGTACGATTACGCTAGCGGATCTAAAGCTAATCGATTAAAAGCCTTTTGGGCTCAAGAAGCTAACTATATTGTTGGAAAACTAATTTCAGCTTTGTTGGAATATTGGCAAACAAAAAGACTGATAAATCACATAGAAATAAGCCAATCCGAGCAAGCCTTGTTTGATGATTGCTCTACAATACCAGAACGACTTAAGCAAGATAGCATTGTTGAAAATATTGATGCAATTCAACCATATTCTAATGACAAAGAGTTTTCTGTATTAGCAAAATCCATAAGGGAAAATATTCAAAATAATGAGCCAGAAGTAGCATTAGATAGACTGCATACTTATATGGTGAAGTATACAAAGAAGCTATGCGATAAACATGGGATCAGTTATGACAAAAACAAACCATTGCATAGCCTTTTTGGAGAATATGTAAACTATCTAAGACAGAACCGCTTTATTGAGTCACAAATGACCGAAAAGATTCTAAAACATTCGACTAAAATTCTGGATGATTTTAATCATGTTAGAAACCACCAAAGTCTGGCTCATGACAATCCTATTTTGAATTATCATGAGAGTGTTCTGATATTTAACAATGTTTCAAGCGCGATTAAGTTTATAGAAGCCATTGAAGCAGAACAATTAGAAGTTGACGAACAAGACGAAGTTCAAGCAGAGTGGGGTGAGATTTCCTTCTGAAGAGGTTTGCTGTTTTTGTCAATCCGCACCCTAACAATCGTGTTGCAAAAGTTATCGTTCCTGTTTACAGGATACCCCATCCTAGTTAAATACTTCCTCGATCTCTAAGTCGGCGCAGGCGGACTTCGTTTGTCTAGTTGCGGTTTCAACCGCCCGAAGCTCTTTTTACTGAGATTAACATATCGCGCTATGCTACCGTAGATACTTTTTCGTACTCTTCACTGTGTTTTTGCACTGCATCCCAAATATCAACTTTTTGCTGAAGATTAAGCCACAGTTGAGGGCCATTCCCCAACGCTTTCCCAATCCGAATTGCCATATCTACTGTAATTGGTCTTTGACCTAAAACAATTTCGTTGACACTGCGGCGGGATACACCAAGTATCTCAGCAAACCTGGTTTGAGTCATTTCAATATCTTCAAGCACATCTGAAATGACCTCGCCCGGATGTACTGGTCTTACTTTCCTCCCTTGAATAATGTTTTGTATGTCTTTCATGCAATTCTCCTTACGCTTGAAGTTAAATTTTTAGATTTTGTTTTATGGGCTAGTGATAATCTTCGAGATCTATATCGTATGCGTTGTTATCCTGAAATGTAAAAGTTATACGCCAGTTACCTGATACCTTTATTGACCAAGTTCCCTGTCTATCACCTTTAAGTTCGTGTAAATCATAGCCTGGTATTCTAATATCATCTATAATTATTGCTGTATCTATTACTTCAAGTCTTGCTCTTGTCCTTTTTCCAAGTTCTGTAGGAATTCCTTTTGCATTACCTTCTCTCAATAATCTTTCTAATGCTTTATTTTTAAAACTTTGTATCATGTGAAATAATCCTTCAGTCAAGGCTGAATATCCAGTTCATAGCACTTATATATATTAATTAAAATTTTTTGTAACCTTTGAGATTACTTTATTAATGTAACCTATGAGGTTACAGATGTCAAGCCTAAAATAATTGCAAAAGCAAAAATCGCTCCAATCTACTAACAGGGCTGGATCTGGGAGAACGAAAAAGCTATCGTAGCGGCTGAGCTAAGCGGATGGTGTTGGCGGTCAATGACGCTCCAAAACTGGATTCGATCGCAATAGCGGTAGAATTAACAGTTAGACAGCAGTCTGAGCTAGAAGATTTTGATAGCACCCTAAAAGAAGGACATCTTCATGAACCCGACAGCCCCCTCTCAAAACATCCTCGATTGTTTGCAGGTTATCTTGGATGCCACCGCATCGAAAAACTACGAGCTTTTTACCACAGTGGGCGATGCAGGCTACAAAACGAGCATTACACAAAAAATGTTTGACGATGTTAGCGAGCAGCTCGCTTCACGCCTGCAAAAGGGATATTCAATTACTTATTTTGGTGAGCTAAAACAAGGTAATTGTCAGGTTTATTTGTGGAAGCTGAGTTTTGAAGATGATGGAGATGAATTTGTGGTACACATGACGATGAATGGAGACAAAGTTGCTGGGATTTTTATCGAATAACATATCTTGCTTGACACGGCGTTTCACTGAATCTAACGCCGATCGCCCACAACCGTTAATCGAAACCGATCGGGCGGAACAAAGGTGATTCCCCGGCGGGCTGGACGAATTGGCCGATAGAAATTCGATACAAACTCGCGTGAAGAAAGCACCGTGGCTAAAACGAGCTTCATTTCAAACATCGATAACGCCATCCCGATGCAGCTTCGACTTCCGCCTCCAAACGGTAAAAATTCAGAGGCGGAAAACTTGCGCTCTAAAAAGCGATCGGGATTGAACTGAGCGGGATTTTCGTAGGTTTCAGGCCGGCGGTGGGCCAAATAGACACAGGGGATTAAAATCGTTCCCGGTTGATATGTATAGCCTTCGAGTTCGATCGTCCGTTTCACCTTGCGCGGCTGCGAAATTAAGGCAATTGGATAAACCCGCAGCGCTTCTTTGCATACTGCTGTTAAGTAGGGCGACTGCGAAAGCGCGATCGGATCGGGATTCTCGCCCAATTCATCCAATTCCTGCCGCAATCTAGCGAGGCATTCGGGAAACTGATGCAGCCAGTAAAACGCCCAAGTCAACGCCGATCCAGTGGTTTCATGTCCCAACAACAACAGCGTCATCAACTGATCGCGCAATTCTCGATCGCCGATGGATTCGCCGCTGTCGTCGCGGGCCATCATCAAGACTGACAGAATATCCGTGCGAGACGAATCGAGAGAATGCGATCGCCTCTCGGCAATTTCCGCATAAATCAGCGAGTCAATCTCCGCCATCTGCTGCAAAAACTGACCCCACGGACTCCAAGATCCCAAATTTTGCTGCAACGGTTCAAAGAAAAATTGTATCGAGTACAGCTCAGAGGTAATCGCCTCTAAAAGCTTGCTGAGCAATTGTTTCAGGCGTTCGTAGCGCTCTCCCGGCACTAATCCAAACACGACTTGCAAGATTACTTGCAGCGAAATTTCTGACATTTCTTCGCGCACTGCGATCGCATCTGGGGCTTTCCAGTCGATCGTCTGCTTTTTCGTCAAATCAACAATCAAATGCCCTTGACTGTGCAACTGTTCGCGATGCAGCGCGGGCATTAATAGCTGTCGCTGTCGCAGATGTCGCGGCCCTTCATTCATAATTAGGGATTCATTTCCCACCAGCGGGCGAAATACGTTGGTCACTTTGCCAAATTCAAAGGCATCAGCTAACGTCGTAAACACCGCCTGAATCGCTTCTGGACTGCCCAGAAACACCACGGGGGGCGAAGAGGGCCCCAACACGCGGGCGGTAAATGTATCGCCGTATTTGGCAGAGTAGCGATCGAAAAATGCGATCGGGTCAGCTACCAGCGAAAGCGTTTGGAACAGAGCAGGAGAACGAGATCCGGTAGGCAGCGTCATTGCAAAACTGGCGATACACAATATTTCTAGTGTATTTTGACATACTGCGAAGTCCTCAATCGACCTTGCACCCTGAAATTTATCTGCGATCGATTGCGAAGGTAAGTAGCAAGAATAGTAATGCTATCGGGATCGATCGCAGATTGTACGGCTAGCTTCCCAACCTAACATGACTGTTTTACGCTCTACTCCCCAGCCATAGCCACCGAGTTCTCCAGATTCTCGAATGACTCGGTGACACGGAATTAGATAGCCGATCGGATTTTTACCGATCGCATTTCCTACAGCTCTAGCAGCAGTTGGGCGAGCTACCATTTGAGCTATACTCTGATAAGTTGCGATCGCCCCAAAGGGCAATTGCAAAAGTGCTCGCCAAACTTGAATCTGAAAGTTAGTGCCTTTTACCAAGAGCGTTAGTGGTTTTTGCTCGCTGAGAGTTTCTGAATTGAAAATCAGGTCACACAATGATTGAGTGGTTTGCTCATCGCGGATAATTTCAGCGTTTTTCCAGGCCAATTGCAGTCTTTGTGCGGCGGTTTGTTCGTCTGTTATATCCAAGAAATAAAGATTACAAATACCGCGAGCCGTTGTCGCGATTAAAGATGTGCCAAAAGGGGTATCGTGAATGCCATAGCGAATTTGCAAACCTGCTCCGCCTGCTTTGAACTCCCCTGGTGACATTGCTTCTAAGTTCACAAATAAATCGTGCAATCGTCCTGGACTCGATAGTCTCACGTCCAATGTTAGGTCGAGAAGGCTTTTAGTCTGAGTGATTTTTGACTTGGCATATTCAACTGTCAGATATTGCAAAAACCGCTTGGGGCTAATGCCGGCCCATTGAGTAAATAGCCGTTGAAAATGATATTCACTCAGTCCTATGTGTTGGGCCACAGTTGCCAGATTGGGCTGGTTTAGGTGGTGTTGTCGCATAAAGGCGATCGCCCGAGCCATCCGGTGGTAATCTTCGCTAGCATAGACACTGGCATTCTGCATCGAAATCATCTAGTCTAAGTTAAGGGAATTTTGATGTTTCCTCACTTTAGCCATAGACTAGGCTCAATGCCACCCGTTTCTTGCGGTGAATGCAGCCAGTCGATTTTAGATTTTAGATTTTAGATTTTAGATTGAAGAGATTGAAGAAAGCGACCTCATTGCTAAACCCGGGGGCTTGCGATTTTAGATTTTAGATTTTAGATTTTAGATTGAAGAGATTGAAGAGATTGAAGAAAGCGACCTCATATCGTTTCCGGTTGGATGGGAATGATCGAGTCAAGGTCAATAATTCCACATTCCCCCACGGATCACTCCCCACTCCCCATCATTCCGGTGTTACCGGAATTGATATCACCCTCCGCGCAACTGCGTCACCAAGTGAACTAATTCGGGTAAAATTAGCTTTTCCACAGCTAGTTTCACACCATTGCTAGAGCCCGGAAGAGAAAAGACTAACTTGCCTTGATACACGCCTGCAACTGCGCGAGAGGCGATCGCCCTCGAACCAATTTCTTGATAGCTCAAAAACCGAAATATCTCCCCAAATCCCGGTAAAATCCTGTCTAGCAAACTCTCCATCACATCATAAGTCGTATCTCGGGGAGCGATGCCCGTGCCGCCGTTAAAAATGATTGCATCCACATCTTCACGCTGGGAAAAAGCCTGCATCTGCAATACAATTTTTGCCGCATCATCTTTAACAACAGTGTAAGCTACCACAGAGTGACCCGCATCTTTTAGCAGCTTCTTAGTTAACAAGCCGCTATTGTCTGTTTCAGCCGAGCGGGTGTCGCTAACAGTAATGATAGCGCAATTTACGGTTATTTTAGATAAGTCGGGGTGAGGAATTTGCGTCATAGTTTCTTGTTCTAAGTAATCGGCAACTGGCAACGGGCTATCGGCTAACTACCAATGACCAATTACCAATTACCAACTACCCATTATGCCTTGCTAAATCCTAAGCCGTTTGCTTCCGAGTAGCGTTCCATGAACCGCATAAACCGATCCCATTCTGCGGGACTTCTCATTAGATAAAGAGCTTCCAAGCCCGCAGGCTGACCGTTGATGAACTTAGCCTTAACCTCGCGAGTGAGGATTTCGCCTTCTTCGTCGATCATGTACATTCCAGTAATGTCTTCGGTACTGGTGCTGCTGAGAGCTTTGGGATTTTCAAAGATAAACGTGGCAGTGCCTTGATCTCCGCTTTTAGAACGGGTTAGGCGCACTTCGGGCACAGCTTCTTCGTCTATACCCCGAGAGAATTGAATTTTAGCCATAATCTGATAGTGGAACCTTAAGGATTGCTTAATTTCTTAATGTTTAATCATAAAACGATTCGGGTACTCGCAAATCAAGACTTGGGAGAGTGGGAGCGGGGCAGAGTGGGGAAATCGGAGACAAGGGAGAGGGGAGATGGGTTGGTTCTGTGTACCTGATATCGTTTCCGGCTGCATCGGAATGATACCGAGGACACCGCGAGAGTCCAAGTCCCTACAATTAATCGGGGTAGGGAAACGGCACTGCCGTGTCCTGACTGTGAGTAATATTAATTCCGATGCTACGGGACTTAGACGATGTAGGGAGAGTTAATTGGCTCGGCTCGGTTTGTGGCTACGAGAGTTTGATAGATGAGGGCGGATATCTCGCCGCGGGTGATGTCGTGGGCGGGGGAAAGCTTTTCGCGCGCGGGATAGTTGACCACGATTTTGCGCTCTGTGGCGGTTGCTATCTCGTCGGTGGCAAAACTGGGAATCAGAACTCGATCGACATAAACGCTCAAAGAGTTGGGGTTGCCGCCCGTCAACTGCAAGCCGTTTACCAAAGATACGATCGCCTGAACTCTAGTCAAATTCTGCTCCGGGCGAAACGTGCTGTCGGGGTATCCCACCAAAAACCCAGCTCGATTAGCTTGGACGATCGCTCCCTGCGCCCAAAAATCCGCCGCCACATCATTAAAAACCGTCGCCTCACGGCGCGGCACCAATTCAAACGCCTTCGCCAACACAGCCGCATACTGAGCTCTAGTTACAATCTCGTAAGGTTGAAAAGTGCCGTTGGGAAACCCGCTAACAATATTTATCTTTGCCAAGCGATCGATAAAATCCTTAGCCCAATGCGTGCTGATGTCGCTGAACTTTAGCCCGCCAGGAGTCGCAGTTGGCGTCACATTTCCCAAATCAAATAAACCTTTCACCCGCGAAGAATTGAGCTGATTTCCCACCGCAGAAATCTTAACCCCAGTCGCGTTTTGCAAGTCTAATTCACCGTTATTCTGAAAAATATTGCCCCCCAAATCTTGAGCCGTACCAATATCTGGTCGCGACTTCCCCACCGCAGTCAAACCGTCTTCGGTATTTTTTTCGATGCGATTATTGCGTAAAATCGGCTGAGATTCCCCCGCTACAACTATACCGGAGCGATTTTCCAAAATTTGGTTGTCAGCAATCAAAGGAGCCGACTGAGCTTCCAGAGAAATGCCGATACCCGTCTTTTGAAAAATATTGCGCCGTATAACTCCCTTAGCAGTTCCCGCCGTAATTACGCCAGCCGCTGAGTTTTCCATAAATATGTTGTCGAGAATCGCAGGATTAGCAGTTCCCGTAGCAAAAATGCCTTCGCGCTTGCATTGAGTGAAAGTGCAGTTAGCCACAGTCGGAGAAGTTGACTCAATCCAGACTCCCGTGCCGCGACTATCAAGATTATTGACAGTTACTCCGCGCAATTCCGAATTAGTTGCTAGCAGTATTGTGATATTTTGACCCGCAGCGGTGGGACTGACAAATTTGCCGCTGCCTTGAATCAGAATGCCTCTACCTTTGTTAGTTTCCTTGCCAATAACTTTTACTCCTGAGGGAATTTCCAAGGGGAATTTTTCGCCGCTAGCTGCGCTGTAAGTTGCCGGTGATAACTGAATCGTAGTTCCCGATGCAGCGCGGGCGATCGCGCGGGCGATCGTTTTGAATGGAGACGATTGGCTGCCGGCTGCGGCATCGCTGCCTGTTGCTGGGTTGACGTAAAGTGTTGTCATGTTTTTGCCCAAGAGATAATTGGCGATCGAGCTTTTGTGCAATTTTCATTGTCTGCGAACTTGACCTTGGATATATATTCACCTTTGATTGCGGAGATTATTTAATTGCACGATATCCGCAACATTACTCATCAGGATCGGCAACCGCATGGGGATTGCCCCTACAAAAGACTGTATTTCTCGTTCCCAGCAACAGCAGAACCAGACTTATTTAAGAAGTCCGGGATCTGGGGATTATATTTTTTCCAGATGTTCCCAAAACCACTAAAATTTCGATTGCCAATTATGAAAATCGAACGTCTTGCTCTCATGTACGAGCGATCGAGATTCCCTGGCCAAAAACCTTAACCGCTTCAGCCAAATCAGTTTCACCCATTAAAATGCAGCGTCTTAGCAAATCGATATCCAGCGTTTCCAATCCTGACAGTTGACTCTGAATTACTTGCTCGTAGCCATCTTCCCGGAGATGATACAGCCGCAGCGTGCCATCTTCCCAAAACCAGATTTCAGGCACGCCCAAAGCTCGATATTTTGGCAACTTGCTCAGTCCACCGCTAGTATAAACCACCTCGATCGACAAATCGGGAATCAACTTAGGTTCTCCCAAACAAAACGATTTGTCTGCTTGAGTAGAAGCTTCTGGCGTCTTCTCCTGCGTCATTGAACCAGAAGGGTAAAACTTAATGCCTTGTTGCAGCAGAAAAGTGGTCACCAAGTAACCAATGATTTCAGAAAAATTTTCGTGTTGGAATCCCGGCATCAGAATCTCGATCGCACCTGCAAAAAAGGACAACTTTATGCCAGGGGAATCTTCCGAAACCTTCTGGATTAACTTGAATTGCTCCCAAGTGCCATTGAGCACCACTCGCCCATCGAGAATTTCGCGATCGAGAACTTGTGTCATTGACTCGCACCATTATCTCCTATCGGGATTATAACGCATTGTGCGATCGCTCCTACAGAATCTCCGTGCAGCAATTGTAGCTAAGGAATCCGAACAGTTTTTCTCGTTTTATCAGAGCCAGTACGAATCACAATTGTATTATGTCCGGTCGATCTATCGCAATATTTCAGCAAGCTTGGGTGGGTTTACGAGACAGGACTTACCCAGGCACACTATATACAGTAATATCGCCTTTTTAACATCAAATAACCAAATGAAGATTGGAAAGCAGCAGGGATGGAAGCTTACGCTTGCTTATAAATCTATAGATGATAACTCTATTAATTTTTTTAACTTTTCTTCCTCTAGCTCTATTCTTTGTATTAAATTCATCGCAGGCCAGTTTGTATATGAATACTCAAAATTAAACCAAGGCAGAAAAGTTAATTTTTTCCATAAAGATGGTTTAATTGCTTTTTTACTGAAAGGGTTTTCTAAAATTACCGTATTTCTGGAAAAAGATATTATGACAGCATCTAATTTAGTAGGTGTAGTAGAATTTCTAAATCGTCCCGGATGACGCATTTTTTTTTCATCGTTAAGAGGCATATCCAAGCTAAAGTATTGAAAGATAGGAGCATCTTTCCATCCATAAAAGGCATACCATAATTCTCCCGAGTAAAAAGCTTTATTCCAAGTTCTTACAGGTAATACTCTATCGACTGTATCTAATAAGTCCCATACCTCATCTTGAAAATCTAACCATAGGATAGACGTATAGTTTGTACTCATTTGATGCTCTGTTCGTTTTATACCGCATAGTTTGCTTATAGCATTTTCAGTTACATTTTCATGTTCTTGGGGTTTTCCAAAAGGAACAGTTTTATGCTCACCAATAACCAATCCTGGCTTTCTGTCACTCTTAGTCATTTCATTCCTTAAATCATTGTAGAATTTTTCTAACGATTCAGATTCTTTATCATGCAACTGCTTTGAGTGTACTTCTATCAAAACTTTTTCTTGGTTATCTTCAACCCAAAAATCCGCTCCGTTTTGGCTTATTGGTTCTACTGAAATACCAGCCTCTAGTATGTATCCAAAAGCTCTGATTTCTCCTAAAGCTCCAGAAGAATTTGAATAATCATTAATATTAAGAAGCCTTGGCTTTAAATTCCTAAACCATTGAGTATGATGTTGCTTGAGATGCCTCAATGCTCTTTCAGTATTTACTATAACTTGAAAGTCTCTTTCGACTCCATCTCTGGGATCTAATAGTCTCTTGACAGGGTGACACCTATCTCTGATGGTAGTATTTCTTATATTTTCTATTTCCGATTCCGAAAGCTCTAACAATTGTTTTAGTTGACCTGTCATTTGTTTACAAAAATTAACAATTTACAACAGGTATTTTCCATGAAAAACCCTTTATCAATTATAGACCCTCAACTAGCCGCGCAGCGGCATCCCACAAAGAATGGTGGCTCACTCCAGAACAAGTGGCAGCAGGCTCAGCAAAAAAAGCTTGGTGGAAATGCTCTAATAGGCCGGACCACGAATGACCAGCTTCTATTACAGGAAAACCCTCAAGAGTGGGCGCATCACCATACTTTGTATCAAGAATCCAGAAAAGATTGGGCAGTTATTCCCTAGGAGGAGATGATTCGCTGGTGTCAACCACGTAGCGACTACACTATTGGTGATTTTGGTTGCGGTGAAGCAAAATTAGCTGAGGCAGTTTCAGATAGACATACAGTTTACAGCTTTGACCATCTTGCTATCAATGATAATGCGATCGCCTGCGATGCCTTAATTCCCGGTCAATTTCACAATACAAGACGCATCCAAAACCACTAGAATTTCATTCTGAAAAACAGCACAACTTGTCATTGCTGAAGCTAAGGCGGGAATTTTCCCTTGTTTGAGAGAAAGCATCGCCTGCGGTGTCGCATCAAAATCATCGATCCAGCCGTAGTCCTCTACATAATCAAGAGTCAAAGCATTGCGATCGAGCATCCAAAAATCAACTCCATATTGATTAATAAAATTTTGCAATACAGCTCGATCGGGCGTGTATTGAGCGCGAATTAAATCGCTAACTCGCTGCCTAAATCTGCTGTAGTAGCCTTTCTGATAAGGCACTGCATATTCCTTTGCCACCCAAACCGAACGCTGACTAAATGTTGGCAAAGTATCAGTCTCTGCCGCGATGGAAGCAATCAATATATCTTTAGGCTGTTGCTGAAAAAATTTGTACAAACCCGGCATTTTACCTTCGGCATAGCCGACTGTAGGAAATTTTTTGACTAAGCAGGGATAAAGGACAACGGCGATAGCGATTGTCGCTGTCGTAATTAGTGCCACTAGATTTTTTAAATGAAATATTGTTGCGGTTTTTGATGCCCAAGAACCGACTCCATCAATAATTAAAGTTAGGACAATCGCAGTTATTAAAACAATAATAAATCGCAAGCTGTAGGCAGTATAGCGACCTGGTTGATAAAGTTTAAAAATTGTGGCGTGAGCCGCAAAAAACATCGCCAAGGATGCTAAAAATAGGTGAAGTAAAAGCCAGATTTTGCTTTGAATCTGATTTGCTAAAGGAAAAGCCGATCGCCAAAACAGCAGCAGCGGAAATAACAGCCCGACACAGTGAGTTACAGGCGTAAACAGCGACTTGGGAAACATCCCGCTGCCCCGCCCTGTCAACCAATAATCTACCGGATTTGGACGAAAAAAAGCATTTCTGCCGTCAGGTGCAAATTCGCCCATTTGCTTCGCTTCTGCTGCGGTATAAGTTGGGCCAAATTCAGAGTTATCTAAGGCATAGGGCAGCATTACTAAAAAGATTACTCCCAAACCTGTAGTGCAAAATAGGTAATTAGTACGATCGCCCGACAAGCGCAAACCGCCGTTTTTCCAGCATAGCAGCCGCAAAACTAAAATTCCGGCAGCAACCAAGGCGTAAGGAGGATAGAATAGTCCGATTAGCGCGATCGCTCCCAAACAAGGCAGCAAGGAACTGCGCGACAAATAATATAAAAAAGCAAGAAATATCGGATATATAAAAGCTCTTGGCGTTGTGGAAGCCAGATCGTCGGTCATCCACATATGCTGATTTAACAGCAAAGATGCAATAAATCCAGTCATCGGCACTGGCAGCATTTCTAGGCAAAGACCAAAACAGTAATAAGTCGAAATTAAGCCGAGAAATAGCGGCAATATTTTGTGAAGAAATAGCGGATGAATACCAACTGTTGCGGCTAATGTGTAGAGCGTGCTGTATCCTGCGGGGGCGACTGATTGAAAGTAATTAGCAATGAAATCGTTGGGGAATAATTCAGGATCGACAAACCGCATCATCCAGAAAACGTGCTGCCTCGCATCGTCTTGCACCATATACTCGGCACTGAAGACTTGCTTGAGTCCTAAAATAGCATAAACTGCGGCAAATGTCAAGCTCAGAGTCAACCAAAATATTGTGTGCGATCGGGATTTTTCATCCACAGTCGCAGTCAGAAATTTATGCAAGCGGGCTATGAACATCGCAGTCATTCGATTTGAGATTTTAGATTTTAGATTTTGGATTGACCCCACGGATCAATTCGGGGGCTTGAGGATTTTAGATTTGAGATTTTGGATTGATTCCACGGATCGATCACGTGGCGGGTACCATCAAAAAATTCTTGGTCAAAAAATGTCTTAAATAAAAGTTTGCAGCAGCGCTTAAGAACTACTACAAACAAATACTTTATATGAGATTCGCCTGCCAAGGCCACTTTACTTTCAACTTCGCCCGATTTTAGATTATTTTCCAGCCCGCACACCCGCAATTTTAAGACGAATCCGATACAGACTTGTATTTGCCGTAATGTAAAGCGTTTTGCGATCGCTTTCTCCCCAAGCCAAATTAGTCGCCGTCTCAGGCACAGAAATCTTCCCCAAAACCTTGCCATCCGGCGAAAAAATCCACACTCCTCCCGGCCCGGTGCTGTAAACATTCCCCTCTAAATCAACTTTTAGACCGTCGGGAACTCCGCCTTGACTGGCATCTTTTAACTCCGCAAAAAGCTGCTGGTTGGTAACAGTTCCGTCCGGCTTGACATCGAAAACGGCAATGTATCCAGCTTCCGAATTGTTGACATAAAGTTTTTGCTCGTCTGGCGAAAAGGCGATGCCATTCGGCAGCACCAAATCCTTAACCAGCAGAGTTAATTTTCCGTCTGATGCCAGCCTGTAAACACCGTAAAAACCTAATTCTTCCTGTTCTTTACTAACACCGTAGCGCGGATCGGTAAAATAAATGCTGCCGTCGGATTTAACAACCAAATCGTTCGGACTGTTGAGCCGCTTGCCCTCGTATCTATCCGCCAATGTGATAATTTTACCGTCCTTTTCTGTGCGGGATACGCGGCGATTTTCGTGCTCGGCAGTAAGTAAGCGGTTTTCTTTGTCTAAAGTATTCCCGTTGGCTTTTCCCGAAGGGCGGCGAAATACCTCAACTTGCTGATTTGATGCGAATTTATAGATAATATTGGCGGGAATATCGCTGAACAGCAAAAAGCCGTCTGGATGCCAAATCGGGCCTTCTATAAATTGGAAGTCGCCAGCTAGTTTTTCTAATTTTGCGCTGTCATCGAGAATATCTGGCACGGTGTTTTTTTTCTCCTTGTTTTCCGTTTGGGCGGTCAATATTGTAAATTTTGATGTTGATTTATTGGGCGAGTTGCTGTCAGGGAAAAGTTTTAAGAAAGGATTTTTGGAAAGCGTGTTGCTGAATGCTAGACTCAAAAGTATAAACGAGAGGATGATTGTAGCAATTTTGGCGGTCATGTTTGCCTTGTTAATTGCATTGATTGAGAGCGGTGGTAAAATCGATCGTACCGCATCTATCTTACATTTATATTAAAAATACAAAAGTGTGGCTCGTTTAAACAGAGCGCAGCACGGATAACATAGTATAGCAATGTCATTTCAATTAGCGATCGCCACCTGCTGACATTCCTGAAGTTAACACGCCGGAGCATGGATTAAAATCACAAATAATATCTAGCTATAGCAATCCTAAATCATTATCATGATTGTGATACAATTATATGCAATACTTGATTGTGACAATTAAAAATGGATAACTTACAAATGCAACAAAAAGATAGAGAAAAAGAAATAGCCCAATTAGAATCTTTCATTAAAAGCGATATCGATGCTGTGAGAACTAAAACGAGCAATAGCTGTAAGGATGGCGCTCTCAGGTAAGATCTACAATGAAATCAGCAAAATATGGCGTGTAAGTAATTTTTTTATTGGTTATTGGAAAAAACAATTTAAAACCAAAGGCATCGCCGGAATCAAACTAGGACATAAAGGGTCAAAAGGGTATTTAACAGCTCGACAAAATACTGAAGTAATCGAGTGGTTCAAGAATAAAGAATATTGGAATTTAGATGAGTTGGTTACTTATTTAGAGCGAGAATTTGGTGTGACATATAAATCAAAACAGAGTTACTATGAACTTTTCGACCGGGCGAAAATTAGTTGGAAAAAAACTCAAAAAATCAATCCTAAATTTGATAAAGAACTGGTAAAAAAAAAGACGGAAGAAATTAACGATATTTTATTTAAAAACAAGTCAGGTATATAATTTGGGGAAATAATAGTCTTGTTTTTAGATGAATGTCATCTACTTCATGGTGATTTAACTGGTTATGTTTGGGGTCAATCAAAAATCAGAATTGAAGTCCCCATTACCAATGAAAAAGATAGACAAACTTATTTTGGCGCCCTCAATTATCAAAGCAAAGAATTCCATATTCAAAGCCATCCATCTGGTGATGGAAAATCAACAGTTAAATTCATAAAATACTTACAAAATAAATATAAAAATCGCCAGATTATCTTGATTGGGGATGGAGCTAGTTATCATAAATATGGAGAATTTAGAGAGTTTTTATTAGAACTAAATGGTGACAAAGAACCTGAGAATTGGTCAATTACTTGTATTTTATTTGCTCCCAATGCTCCCCAACAGAATCCAGTTGAAGATATTTGGTTACAAGCTAAAAACTTTTTAAGAAAGTATTGGTATTTATGTAGGTCTTTTAAGATTGTCAAATTTTTATTTGAGTTTTTTACTAACGAACATAAATTTGATTTCCCCAAAATACGTCAATATACTTACACACAGAAAATCATTTAGGATTGCTCTAGATATAGAAAATCATTTAGGATTGCTATATATGCTTTCTACCTTAGATATCAAACTACTAGGCGGATTCTGCCTTTCCTGTGCAGACAAGCCCGTTGTCGGTGTCACCGCAGAGCGCCCGCAAGCTTTGTTGGCGTACCTGGTACTGCACCGCGATATCCCGCAAACCCGTCAGCGGCTTGCCTTTCAATTCTGGGCCGATTCAACCGAGGCTCAATCTCGCACCAACTTGCGCCGGGAATTGCATTACCTGCGTCAGGGACTCCCGGATGCCGATCGCTACCTGCTGGCGGATGCCAAAACCCTGCAATGGAATCCCCATGCGCCTTTCGTGCTGGATGTGGCTGAGTTTGAACGGGCATTCGCCGCAGCAGAAGCAGCGGAACGAGCCGCAGATGTTAATGGTGCCAGAACAGCCTGGGAGCAAGCGATCGCACTTTACGGCGGTGATTTGCTGCCGAGTTGCGAGGATGAGTGGATTTTTCTAGAGCGCGAACACCTGCGACAGAAATTGCTCCACGCACTCGAATCTCTGACTCGCCTGTCGGAAGCTCAGGGTGATTATCGGGCTGCAATCCGCTCTGCACAGCGCTTACTGGAGATCGATCCGTTGCACGAAACCAGCTACGCAGCTTTGATGCGATCGCACCATTTGAACGGCGATCGCGCCAATGCACTGCAAGTCTACCATCGTTGCATGACTTTGCTGCGCGAGGAACTAGGAGTAGATCCGAGTGCAAGCACTCGCAAGCTCTACGACCAACTGTTGCTGGAAGACGAAGCACCCGACATTCAAACATCCTCTCATACCAATTTCCTAAAATAGTGCTACACTTAGTAATGGCCAATTTTGTAAGCTAGTAGTTAAAGATTGGGAGAAAAAATGTC